>JAITMT010000031.1 GCA_031277235.1 Tannerella sp. | reverse complement strand
CACTTGGGAATCAGTCTGCTATGGGGCAGTTACGGTTTGTCGGTCATCGTCGTTTACACAACTGCCATGGACTGCGTCAGAAAGGGTTTTGAAGGGACGGATTTCACGATTCAGACGGTTATTACGCATCTGAGCGGCATTATCATGGGCGTAAGTTCCGGAAATATCGCCGCCGTTATCACCTACAGGGGTTTGTTCGTCCTGGAAACCGGTATTGCGGCTATTACATTGATATTCATTATTTTTGCATTCAAAAGAAAAGAAAAAAGTGAAGTATCTTACGAAAGATGAAAAAATTGAAAATAACAATAAAAAATCATGAAAAAATATTCAATTCTCTACGCAATTGCCGGCATTATATTGCTTGCGTGCAACACCAACAAGCCCTCCAAAGACGGTTTGATGAAAAATTCCGCATCGTACAATTACGAATTGGTCAGTACAAAAAAAATACTTTCTTATATCGTGGATTACGATACAGAATATTATTTCTCCATGTTATTTCCTTATACGGACCAATCCGGCAAGGAATATCTCACATTTCAAAATACTTCGAATCAACTTCTGTTTTATGATTTGAACACGGAAGATTTTCTCTATAAAATCCAACTTGAACGGGAAGGTCCTAATGGCATTTCAAGACCTTCCGGATATTATATTGAAGACTTGAATAATATATATATAACCTCCAGTATGCCACGCATCCTTTATAAAATAGATTCGACTGGTACCGTGATTCAAAAGATTCCGTATGGAAAGACCGATTCGGGGTATGAAATAATATCTCAAAGTTCCTGGTCAACTGTTTATACTCCACTCGTTTTTATTGATTCCAAATTATATCTGTCCCAACATCCCTGGCAAGGAAATCCGGTTTCTAAAACGCCTCTTTGTGTGGTGATTGATACGTTGAATCAGTCATATGTATTACCCTATCCTTTCCCGCCTTTAATAGAAGACGGTGAATTATTCACTGCTCCCGATGCAACATCTTTCAGCAGAATCTTTAACGGAAAGGAATTTGTCTATTCATTTTTCAGTGATGAAAATATCCATGTCGCGAATATCGGGCATACGGATGTACGGAAATATAAAATCAAAAGTCAGTATATCGGTAAAATTGTAATAAAAAATATTAGTATCAGTGATATGTATGAACATGCAAAATTCAGATATGGCAATCCGCTCTACGGCAATCTGATTTATGACCCTTATCGAAAACTCTATTACCGGTTTGCCTATCCGGGAGTTGACCTCGAAAACGGACCCGACTATATCAGTTTAACGGCATTGGGACGTAAAAAGTTTTCCATCATCATTCTGGATAAAAATTTTAACGTGGTTGGCGAAACGATGTTTCCGGAATGGGTTTACTGTCCGTCCGTGATGTTCGTGAGCCGCGACGGACTGTATATTTGCAACAATCACCCGATGAGTTCTTCGTTCAATGAGGATATTTTGAGTTTTGAGTGTTTTGAGGTGAAAAAAAATAACCGATAAAATTTAGAGACGCCGATTTTGTACAGAATTATAGTCCACCGGAGAAATAAAACGGGTGTATTTTGCGTTATTTTGAGGCAGCCTCCTGCGGTACAAAAAAGAGGATGGTGAACACTATTTTTATCCGTTTGCGGGTATTTCAAAAATTTCGCGTACTTTTGCAAAAAAATAGTTGCATTCAGTAGTTGGAATTATCCATAAAAAGTAAGAGTTATTTATGAATAAATTAATTATATCTCCATCGCCGCACATTCACAGCGGGGCAACGATCGGCAAAAGCATGTACGGCGTGTTGATTGCGCTGATACCGGCTTTTCTCGTGTCGCTTTACTGCTTTGGGCTTGGCGCTCTGATTGTTACGGCGACGTCTGTTCTGTCGTGCCTGATTATCGAGTTTCTGATTCAGAAGTTTTTGCTCAAAAAGGAACCGACTGTTTTTGACGGCTCGGCAATCGTTACGGGCGTTCTGCTGGCGTTCAACCTGCCGTCCAATCTGCCCGTCTGGATAGTCATTATCGGGGCTTTGGCAGCGATTGGAATCGGAAAAATGTCGTTTGGCGGGCTGGGCAACAATATTTTCAATCCGGCGCTGGTCGGACGCGTGTTCCTGCTGATTTCGTTTCCCGCGCAGATGACGACCTGGAGCGTGGCTGCCGGTTCGTTTCCGATGACTTATTTGGACGCTCAAACAGGTCCAACGACTTTGCATCTCATTCATTACAAGGATGATTACGCTACACTGACCGATTCGTTACTGGGATTTACGGGCGGCAGTCTGGGCGAAGTCAGCGAAATCGCTCTCTTGCTCGGATTTGCGTATCTGCTTTTTAGAAAGATAATTACGTGGCATATTCCGGTTTCCATTCTCGCAACGGTTTTCGTGTTTACCAGCCTGTTACTGGCGGGACATTATTTCAGCGATTATTTTACAGTCGGACAATTCCCTGATTTTCTGCCGTTTCTGAAAGAAGAAAAACTGTACAATCCGCTGATTCACCTGACTTCGGGCGGGCTGATGCTGGGCGCGGTTTTCATGGCGACCGACTACGTTACTTCGCCGATGACGAAAAGCGGAATGCTTGTTTTCGGCGTTGCCATCGGCGTCATCACGGTTTTGATTCGCCTGTTCGGCGCCTATCCCGAAGGAATGTCGTTTGCCATCCTGATTATGAACGGATTTACCCCATTAATTAACATTTATTTTAAGCCCCGACTTTTCGGTGGAAAAACAAAGAAAGGAGAAAAGAAAAAATGAAAAAAATAAAATCAACATTACCGAATATAGTGCTGTCGCTCACCCTGATATGTCTGGTTTCGGGCGTGGCGCTCGTATTCGCCAATCAATCAACCGCCGCCGCTATCGAAGCCTCGAAAGCCGCCGAACTGCAAAACGCCCTCAAGCTCGTAACGCCTGCGTTCAACAACAATCCCGTCGCCGAACGCTACAAGGCGCCTGTCTCCAACGGCGATTCGCTCGTCGTCTATCCTGTCAAAAAGGACGGAGTTATAGTCGGCAATGCGGTCGAGAGTTATTCGGAAAACGGTTTTAGCAGTAATCCTATTCGCGTTTTGGTCGGTTTCGACGCGGGTGGAAAACTGATTGACTATTCGGTTCTGGAGCATAGCGAAACGCCCGGACTGGGTACCAGAATGGCTGACTGGTTTCGCGAAGACGGGACGAAACA
>JAITMT010000020.1 GCA_031277235.1 Tannerella sp. | reverse complement strand
CGAGCGGGTCGAGGCTCTGTCCCCTCACCTTGATATCCAGCGTATAGATGTAGTTGCGCAGAATGAAGGTGCTGTCGGGGTTGTTCGTATAGATGGTATAAACGTAGGAATCCGTCTTGTTGCCTTCCGTGGGGGATTTGGTCGGGATGGTTACCTTTACCTGCGTGACGTTTGTCCCCACCGCATAACTGTTGCGGTAGTTTTCGTAGAGATAGGCTGAATCCACCTGTCCGCCGGTCAGGCCGAATTTTGTCGGGTCCGTGGACAGATGGGCGCTTCTCTCGGCATAGTCGAATACCGCCACGTCGTTTTTGGCGGGTCCGAACGGCAGCGTCGTAGTAGCTGCGTCCAGCACCTGTATCTTGATGTTGGGGTAATCTATCTCCAGGTCGGAGGGCAGGAAGATGTCGTTCTTCGAGATGTTGATTCTGAGTTTTGCCACATTCCGCTGGATGTGTACGGTTCCTTCATATCCGGTTCCGGAGCCGTTGGCGACCAGGCTCCCCGTGCCCGTCATCATAAACAGTGTTTCACGGTTTCCCGAATCCGGGAGGGGGATTTCCGCATTTACCACCTTTGCGGTTCTGCGGTTGGCATACACTTCAGCCGTTATCGCGCCCGTCGTCAGACCGTCCACCTCGTATTTCAGGATCCAGGTGGAATCGTTCACCACCGTTACGTTCGGACCGGAAATGACCATCGTATCGGTTTCCACGATTGCGGCTCCCTGTCTCAAATCCACGAACATTGTATCTATGACGTTTTCGTCGCCGCTTGCAAATTCGCCCGCATACGTGCTGACGCCTCTTCCGCCGTTCGGTACATAGACGCGCAGGGAAATGGACGTGCCATCGCCGCCTTCAAAAGGTTCCGGAGGTTCCGGTTTCACGAGTGGGTCTTCAACGCAAGCCATCAGAGCGATTGTACCCAAAAAAACAAAAGCTAAACGTTTCACTTTCATCTTTGCTTCTTTTATGTCATTTACATTCATAAGAACGTTAATAATTTTTACTTTTTATATTTTAAGCTTGTTTACACTATTATCTTGTATATCTCTCGTATTTGCTTTCCGCGTTTTTCCTTTCCGCGTTTTTCAGTTTTGTATTAAATTAGTATTTTGTAGTTTTTTCTTTTTATCTCTTATTTCCGGCGCAAAAGTACGGCTGTTAAAAAATATAGAAACTATACAAATCTATATTTCTTCAAAAATATCCTTGATTTTTCATTTTTTTTGAAATCTATACAAGTCTATACGGAATATAAAAAACCGTTCCAAAATGTATTTTATTCGCGATTTCAATAAAATTTATGCCGGAAAGACTTATCCTTCGCGCTGAAAATCTTTTTCCAGTTCCTGCGCTTTCCGGGTCAGGTCGGAGGCAAAAATGAAATCCTCCAATGCTTTATTATTGGAACTGATGACCTGTTCCTTACTACCGTTCCATTCCACGGCGCCTTCCTTGATGAACAGAATATTTTCGCCGATGTTCATGACGGAATTCATGTCGTGCGTATTGATAATCGTCGTCATGCCGTATTCTTTGGTGATGTCATGAATCAGGTCGTCAATAATCAACGCTGTTTTGGGGTCTAAGCCCGAATTGGGCTCGTCGCAGAAGAGATATTGCGGTTGCAGCGCGATGGCGCGCGCGATGGCGGCGCGTTTCATCATGCCGCCGCTGAGTTCCGAGGGGTAAAGGTCGTAGGTATCCGGCAAATCCACGCGCTTCAGGCAGGTAATCGCCCTGTCGCGACGCTGTTTGTAACTGTCACTCGAAAACATGTCGAGCGGAAACATCACGTTTTCAAGCACCGTCAGACTGTCGAACAGCGCAGAGCCTTGAAAGAGAATTCCCATTTCGCGCCTCAAATCGAGTGTTTCCCGCCTGTTCATTTTCAGCGCATTGCGTCCGTCGTACAGGATTTCGCCCGAATCGGGTATCAAAAGTCCGAAAATATCTTTCAGCAAAACGGTTTTTCCCGAACCGCTTCGACCGATGATGAGATTCGTTTTTCCCGTCTCGAAAACGGCGCTGACGTCATGCAGGATAATCCGGTCGTCAAACGATTTCGTAATGTTCCTGATTTCAATCATTTCGTAAGCATGATGTGGGTTAACAACACGTCCGCCAGCAAGATCAAAATGCTGTTCATCACCACCGAGTTGGTGCTTGCCTTGCCCACCATCAGCGAGCCGCCCTTCACCATGTATCCGAAATACGATGAAACGGAGGCGATGATGAAAGCGTAAATCACCGATTTGATGATGGAATACGTGATATAGAAGGGATTGAAATAATATTGCAATCCAAATTCAAACGAAGCCGGCGTCATTCCGTTGCCGAGATGGCTTGCGAAAACGCCTCCCGCGATGCCTGTCGTCATGCTGAAAATCACCAGTACGGGGATAAACATCATTAGCCCCGTGATTTTGGGCAGAATCAGGAAATTTGCCGAATTGACGCCCATCATTTCCATCGCGTCAATCTGTTCCGTAACCCGCATCGTTCCGATCTCGGACGCGATATTGCTACCCACTTTTCCCGCCAGAATCAGACACATGATGGAGGACGAAAACTCCAGCAAGATAATTTCGCGCGTGGTGTATCCGATCGTAAACTTGGGAATGAGCGGCGAACTGATATTCAGCGAAATCTGTATGGCGGTAACCGTGCCGATGAAAATGGAAATGACGATCACAATCCAGATGGAATCAACCCCCAGTTTATAAATTTCGCGAATCAACTGCTTGAAAAACATGGACCAGCGCGTCGGAAGCCCTAATGATCTTCTCATCAGCAGCACGTAATCGCCCAGTTGGTGTAATGCCTTAAACATAATCTCTTTTATTTCATGAAAAACCGCAACAAGTCATTGCCGTTGGCATAAATCAGGATGGCAAACAGAATCATCATGCCCACAATCTGCGCACGTTCGAGGAATTTGTCGCTCGGCTTGCGCCCCGTAACCACTTCCACGAGCAGGAACAGCACGTGTCCGCCGTCGAGGGCGGGTATGGGCAGTATGTTCATAAACGCCAGAATAATAGATAGAAACGCCGTCCGTTCCCAGAACAGTTGCCAGTTCCAAACCGCCGGAAACATGTTTCCGATAGCCCCGAAACCGCCGACACTTTTGGCGCCTTCCTTGGTGAAAACGTATTTCATGTCGGAAACATATCCTTTCAACGTGCTGATACCCGATTTTATACCGGCGGGAAACGATTCCCAGAAACCGTATTTTACCTGTACCTTTGCCGCTTCGTAAATTTGCCCGGGATTAACTTTCCGGATAATACCTATTTTTCCGAGCGTATCCACGGGAATGTTCAATTCGATGATTTGGCTGTTCCTTTCCACCTCGAAAGGCACTGTTTTTCCCTTGCTTACGTAAAGCGCGGTCGCCATGTCTTCATACACGGGCGTCGGCGTACCGTCAATACAGATGATTCTGTCATTGGGCTGCAAGCCTGCCTGTCGGGCAGATTCAGCCGTTACTTTCTCGACTTCCACCGGCAATCGAAAACCGGCAAAGCCTTTTTTGTCCTTCAACAGACGTTCCATCATATCGCCGGGCATGTTAATCACCGTATCAACGCCGTTGCGGGAAACGGTAACAGTCTTGGCTTCAACAAGTTTACGAATCACCGCCTCGTTGAAGCGTTCGAGCGGCACGTCGTCGGCTTTCAGCAAAATATCACCGTCCTTGAAGCCGATGTTGTGAAACGTCTCGCTATATTCCATCCCGTAAGTCGCCTTGTCGAGCGGAACATACGAATCGCCCCAGTGAAACAGCACCATCGAATAGATGACAAGCGCCAGCAGGAAATTGAAAATCACGCCCGCCGTCATAATCAACAGTCGCTGCCAAGCCGGTTTGGAGCGAAATTCGTAGGGCTGCGGAGGTTTCGCCAACTGCTCTTTATCAAGCGATTCGTCAATCATTCCCGATATTTTGCAGTAGCCTCCAAGCGGCAGCCAGCCGATTCCGTATTCCGTCTCGCTGTTTTTGGGTTTGAATTTGAACAGCGAAAACCACGGGTCGAAAAAGAGATAAAACTTTTCGACGCGCGTCTTGAACAGTTTGGAGAAAATGAAATGTCCAAATTCGTGTACCAGCACCAATATCGAGAGACTGAAAATTAATTGTAAAGCCTTGATTCCAAATGTTTCCATATTTTATTTTTATAATTTTTTAATCGTTTCTTCCGCAATATTGCGGGCTTCCGAATCGGAAAAAACATAGTCTTCGTACTCCGGTTTGGGCGCAAAGGTAGCAATTTCCATTGTTTTTGCAATAACATCGCTCATTTGCAGGAATCCGATGCGGTTTTTCAGGAACGCCGCAACGGCTATTTCGTTGGCGGCATTGAGGATGCACGGCATGTTTCCGCCGCGTTGAACAGCCTCGAACGCAAGCGCCAGGTTTTTGAATTTGTCGGCGTCGGGTTTCAGGAACGTAAACTCCCCGATTTCAAACAGATTCAGCCTTTTCGTTTTGCCCGGCAGCCGGCGGGGATGCGAAAAAGCGTAGGCTATCGGCAGTTTCATGTCGGGAACGCCGAGTTGCGCCATCACCGAGCCGTCGGCAAACTGCACCATCGAATGGATGATGGATTGCGGATGGACGACGATTTCAATCTGTTGGGGCGAAACGCCGAAAAGCCATTTTGCTTCTATCATTTCGAGCCCCTTGTTCATCATCGTTGCCGAATCTATCGTTACCTTGGCGCCCATCGCCCAGTTCGGATGTTTCAGCGCCTGCTCTTTCGTTACGTGCCGCAATTCTTCGACGGATTTTGTCAGAAAGGGACCGCCCGAAGCCGTCAGCAGGATTTTCTCGATCGGATTTCCGTATTCTCCGTTGAGACACTGGAAGATAGCGGAATGTTCGGAATCTACGGGAACAATCGAAGCGTTGTATTTGTTTGCCAGTTGAATAATCAATTCGCCTGCCACCACTAATGTTTCCTTGTTGGCGAGCGCAATGTTTTTCCCGGCTTTGATGGCTTCAATGGTGGGACGCAGTCCCGAAAAACCGACCATCGCCGTCAAAACCGTATCAACAGGCTCAGCCATAACGATTTGCGCAATGGCTTCGGCGCCTGCCCATACTTTTATCGGCAAGTCTTCCAGCGCTTCCTTCACTTCGGGATATTTCGATTCGTTGGCAATCACAACGGTATCGGGCATGTATTTAATCGCCTGTTTGATAAGTAATTCCGCATTGTCGTTTGCCGTCAGTGCATAGACTTCAAATATATCGCTGTGTTCATCAACCACTTCCAACGCCTGTGTGCCGATAGAACCCGTAGAACCCAGTATTGCCAATTGTTTCACTTCTTTTTATCCTCTTTTTTTTCCTGCAAATTATTTTCTTCTTCAAACTGTTTCACGAACTCTGTTTCCCTTTCCGTGCGGAGAATATCGTAATTTTCAGCCTTATAACTTGTCGAATCTATCTGCCGGATGGAATCCACGCTGATATTTCCCGATATAATGTCGGTCATATTTTTCAAATACCTCGCCTGAACTGCAATCTGTTCTTCGAGCGAATCTATTTTCATGGCATTCTGAAGAATTTCCCCGCGCACTTCAATATCCAGATAGCCGGGTAAATAGTTGCGAATCGGCGTTTTAACGATGATAACGGACGTAAGCACAATCAAAAACAGGGCAAAAAGTCCCAGCGAAATGATGCCGGACAATTGCGAAAGCCGGAATGACCAAACCTCCTCCAGCGTAGATTCGTTGATGAAGGAAAGTTTGTATTTGAACCGTATCCTGTGCCAAAATGATTTTGTATGCCGCTTTTTCATCTTATCGTTTATTCAGTACCAATTTTAATCCTTGATTTTCGTAGAGTTTAAATTTTCTGTCCGATGAAATGACCGGTATCTTGTCGCTAATGGATTGAGCAATAATTAGATGGTCGTTGGGATCATTGTGTCTGTCATACTCTATTTCAAGATTTGCATAGGTATGTAAATGATTTTCGGTAACCGGCATGATCTTTATATCTGCATCCCGGATAGCGTCAAGAATCTTTTGGGCGTTTTTTATATTGGACTTTTTAAATTCAATATGATTTGACTTGTACAAATGCAACAATTCACCCATACAGACAGAACTTGTATAGAACAAATTTCCATAATCAGAAAGTATGTCCATCGTCTCATTCGACAATTTGTCTGTTTTGTCTTCTGAAAAAAATGTGAATATCAGGATATTGGTGTCCAGATAATATCTCATTTCATTACCGCGCTCATATCATTGATAACCATCCCGCCCATATATCCGTCGGGATATTTCTCCCAAAACAGCGCAATTTTCGATTTCGGCTTTGGCTTCTGCTCCGCCTGTTTAACAGCCTTTTTCGCGGTTGCAATTTCTTTTTTCCCTTTATCTTTCATATTTTCCTGTTTATAATTTTCTGCAAATATACATTTATTTTCTTATATTTCCAGCAATCCGTCGGGCAACGACACTTCCAGTTCCCTTTTTTCCGCATCCATGCGACTGATGAAAGCGGTCGGAATGATGAGTTCACGCCCTTCAGCCATCACTTTCAGCAGACAATTCGCCGTACTGTCGTCATAATCAATCACTTCGCCTTGCCATTGCCGCTGCGAATCCGTTATCGAAAATCCGGTGAAATCTCTCTGATTAACAGCATTTTCATCGTCAATCTCAACCATCGAAGCAAGCAAGTAAGCCGACTTTCCCGCAAAAATCTTTACTTCGCGCTCGGAATCCATGTTTTCAAACTTCACCAGCACGGAACCGGCGTTCTTCGTCCTCCACGATTCCATGAAAAACGGCACGAAAACTCCGTCCAATTCCACGATGATAAAAGTATCTTCTTCGCTGTCAGGCAATTCAAAGTCCGTAACGAGTGTAATTTCTCCCTTCACGCCGTGAGGCTTGGTGAACCGACCGACTGCCCGTAAATCCTTCTTCTCTATCATACGTCTATTCTCGAAATTCGCGCGCCCAGCGCGTTCAATCTTTCGTCTATCGCCTGGTAGCCCCTGTCTATCTGTTCGATATTGTCTATCCGGCTGGTTCCCTGCGCGCTCATCGCCGCAATCAGCAGGGCAATCCCCGCCCGGATGTCCGGCGAAACCATTTTGGCGGCGCGCAGTTTATGATGGTTTCCCAAGCCGATAACCGTCGCGCGATGCGGGTCGCACAAGATAATCTTTGCACCCATATCTATCAGTTTATCAACGAAAAACAGACGGCTTTCAAACATTTTCTGATGGATCAGCACGCTGCCTTCCGCCTGCGTGGCGACGATGAGCATTACGCTCAGCAGGTCGGGCGTCAGTCCGGGCCACGGTGCGTCGGCTATCGTCATGATCGAGCCGTCCATGAACGTTTCGATTTCATATTTTTCCTGCCGGGGAATGTAAATATCGTCTCCGCGTTCTTCAAGTTGGATGCCCAGCCGCCTGAACGAATCGGGAATGATGCCAAGTTTGCGGTAAGCCGTGTTTTTAATCGTAATTTCCGACGCCGTCATTGCCGCCATTCCGATAAAACTGCCGACTTCTATCATGTCGGGCAGAATTTTATGCGTCGTACCGTGCAGGCTTTCAACGCCCTGTATCGTCAGCAAATTGGAAGCGACGCCGCTGATTTTTGCGCCCATGCGGTTCAGCATCAGGCACAATTGCTGGATGTACGGCTCGCAGGCGGCGTTGTAAATCGTAGTCGTGCCTTCGGCAAGCACGGCAGCCATAATCACGTTTGCCGTTCCCGTTACGGAAGCCTCGTCGAGCAGCATATAGTTGCCCTCCAGGCGGGAAGCCGTTATTTCGCAGATTTGCCTTTCGTCGTCGTAATTCAGATTGGCGCCCAGCGCCTGCAATCCCAACAGGTGCGTATCCAAGCGGCGGCGACCGATTTTATCGCCTCCCGCCTGCGGCAGCATCGCCTTGCCGAAACGTCCCATCATCGGTCCGATCATCAGCACGGAGCCGCGCAACGCCGACACCTTTTTCATGTATTCTTCCGAATAGATATATTCAAGATTCACATTATCAGCCTGAAACGAATACGTGTCATCAGCCGGTCTATCAATTGCAACGCCGATTTCCCGCAACAACTGAATCATATTCCGGATGTCCAGAATATCGGGAACATTTTGAATCACAACCTTTTCCGAGGTCAAGAGAGAAGCGCAAACCACCTGTAACGCCTCATTTTTAGCGCCTTGCGGGTAAATATCCCCCGATAAACTGTGTCCGCCCTCAATGATAAAAGAACCCATAACTACTTCTGCTGATGTTTTTTCTTGTTTTTCTTGCTGTTATTGTTGTTGTTTTTCGGAGGAGATTCCATCAGGACACTGGCGTCGGCGAGCCTGATCGTGTCTTCGTAACGGATAATTCTGCCGTCGGACAACTCTGCCAAATCGCTCAAAATCTTCTCGTCGTCCACGGAATCCTTGTTCCAGGTCAGATACGATTTCTTCATCTGGTTGGCTATCATCAGGATAAGCGCTTCTTTCGCTTCGCCTTCCTCCATTGCGGTGGCTTCATCTATCAGACGTTCAAGCAATTGCCCATAATGCCTGTATGCCATTCTTTGATCCCCGTAGGGAATTTGGGGCGGATGCTTATACAGATTTTCTTTCCGTATAACCTCGTAAGGATAATCCACATCCAACTTGAAATCAGCCATTATCGCCAGATGATCCCACAAAATATGCTTGAAATCATTGACGTCGCGCAGGTGCGGAAATAAATTGCCCATGATGTTAATGATGGAATTGGCACAGCGATTGCGCTCGTCCCTGTCATTGAGCGTCAAACAGAAATCCACCATATTCTGGATATTGCGTCCGTATTCGGGTAATACTAAACGTTTTACATTGGTGTTGTATATCATAGTTCCTTTTTTAATAAAAAATCATTGATTGCCTTGACAAAAAAATCGCGCGAATAAGCGCCTACGCCCGTCTGCGGATCTCCCGTCGCCGGAATGAACAGATAGGACGGGATGCTGCTCACCTGGAAAACCGAAGCCAATTCGCGCTCGTTGTCCACGTCTATTTTGTAGAAAAGCACCTTTCCCTTGTATTCTTTGGCGAGTTCTTTCATGATGGGCGCAACCCGGCGGCAGGGACCGCACCAGTCCGCGTAAAAGTCTATCACACAGGGTAATTTACCTTCATATACCCATTTGTCGGAATTTTTTTCGTAATTCCAAACGCTGGCAAGGAAATCGGCTTTGCTCAGCACAATCACCTCGCCCCTGTCGGCGGCAGCCTGACCGTCAGACTGCGAGAAAGCATTCATCGCGACCAAAAATGCAGCCATTAACAGCCCTGTTTTCGCTATTTTTTTCATTTTTCTATGTTTTAAGAGTGCAATAAAGTTTGCAAAGATACGCATTTTTTATGAAAAAACAAATTTTGGGGCGGGGCTGGAGCGGCAAAATATTCCAATCTTATACTAACCCGCTATCATATCACCTTAAAAATTTTTTTAATCCATGGATAGGCGGTAATGGATTTAACTGTTTCCCTGTCAGCCAAAAGATTTGTTACGGCATTGCACAGGCAGTCTTCGACTTCATCCATGGAGTTGAATGTCCTGTTTTTGAAACCTCCGCTTTCCCTGATGTAATGCCAGACATTTTCGGCAGGATTGAGTTCCGGAGAATGGGCGGGTAGAAAAAGCGGAACAATATTCCGGGTTATTCCGTTGCCATGCCATGAGGCTCTATCCATACACATAACTATCCTGTAACCGGGAAATTGACTTGAAAACTCCTCCAAAAAAATATCCATGCAGTCGCTGTTTGCGCAAGGTAAAATCAGGGTGCAATTCTCGCCTGTCTCTGGACAGAAAGCGCCGTACAGATACGTGTACTGCCGGATAATCTGTTTGCCGACCTTTGCCCGACCGCCCGGAGGAACCCAACGGGAACCGATATTGTCTATCCGCCCGAAGCGGGCTTCGTCCTGAAAAAATAATTTTACCGGTCGGGTATCTTCCCTGTTTTTAAACTCCAACTGTTTGGCTGCCAGATTTTCCGGAAGTTTTTTTTATACTCTTCCCGTGCCGCCTCGTCTGCTTTCGGATGTGCGGGACGGGGTACTTTTTTCGTCCATCCGTGACGCCTGAACATGTCCCAAATGTAATCGTCCGAAACTTTCCGGTCCATTTGAATTTCCAGTTTCGTTTTAATCTGTTGATACGTAATAATCTGACCGGCAAGTGCATCTCCTTCAACGCCCTGCAAAAAAACACGCTCCCTTTCCCGGGGCATGATGCAGCGGCTTTCCCGACGGCCTCCCCAGTGGCCTCCCCGTTTCCACGAAGAGCCCAAACGGTTGTATTTCTCTACGGTTTTATATACTTTGTCTTTCGTTATACACAGTATTTCTGCAATTTCAGAGGCTTTTTTCCCCGGATTCGCCTGTACGGAATAAATGATCTGCCAGTCCCTGAAGTCACGGACTGATTTTTGGCTGTTCACGATGCTTTTCAGCGCTCTTTCCGATAAATGGGGTTCTACTTTTAATACGCGCATGCTGTTTGAATATTTGAATGTTTCCGGGCGCAAAGGTACAGATAATTTTTGACACTCACAAATTTATTTTATATCTCTTGATAGCGGGTTAGTGTTACGTTCATATCAGGACTTCCATCCTGCAACTTTAAAAACTCAGCGACCACCCCTCCCGGTAGTTATGCCGGACAAATTCCGCGGCAGCCTGTTTGGCGTTCAGCGTAACCTGACGTGGTTCCTGGCGGGGAATTCCGTTCGTTATCCTTATCTCGTCGTTATCCGACAGGTTGGTGATTTGCATGTTTTCGCCGTCCCACTGAAGTTTCCGGTTCAGGCTTTGCAACCGCACGGCAAGGTTTCCCATCACCACCATTTCGTTGAGCGGACCCGAATATTCAAAATTGGACAACGGCAGGACGCGGTTTTCGGGCGAATCCTTGCAGGCGCGTACAAAATCCATTTCGTGGCTCATACCGACACGGCGGAGGGTTGCAGCCGGTTTCGGCGCATTTTTGAACTTGCTTTCCGGCAGCAACATATAATTCTCGCCATAGTTTCCGCAAACAAGCGTTCCTTTGGTACCGTGGAAAATCACGCCATTGCGTCCGGTTCCCATTTCCACGCCATCGGGCAGTCCTTCCGGACGGCGGGGAAGCAATCCTCCATCGTACCAGAACACCGACACGGGCGGCATGTTTATTTTTCCGGCTTTCGGACGGGCGGGAAAATCGTACTGGATGGTCGAAGCCACCGGTGCGCTTTCCGTATTAATCGCGGTGGAAGATGCCTCAACCGCAACCGGATGTCCCAGTTTCATGGCAGAAAAGACAACGTCCAGCACGTGGCAAGCCATATCGCCCAGCGCGCCCGTTCCAAAATCCCACCAGCCGCGCCAGTCCCACGGGTGGTATGCCCGGTGGTAAGGTCTCATGGCGGCGGGACCGATAAACAAGTCCCAGTCAATGTGTTGGGGAACCCACATGCCCTGTTCGGGACGGGTAAGCCCCTGCGGCCAGATCGGACGGTCTGTCCACGCATCAACGCGGGTTACTTCGCCGATAGCGCCGCTCCAGATCCATTCGCACACCTCGCTGACCGAATCGCTGCTGTGTCCTTCGTTGCCCATCTGCGTTACCACCTTGTAACGGCGCGACGCTTCGAGTAACACCCGCGACTCATAGACGGAGTGCGTCAGCGGTTTTTGCACATAGACGTGTTTACCCAGTTGCATGGCGGGTATGGCGCACACGGCGTGGGTATGGTCGGGCGTGGCGATGACGACGGCGTCAATGCTCTTGCCCATTTCGTCGAACATTTTGCGAAAATCAACAAACCGTTTGGCGTTCGGGAAATCTCCAAAACAGCCTTTTGCATACTCGCTGTCGATATCGCATAAGGCGACAATGTTTTCCGACTTCATATTGTTGAGGTTTACGCGCCCCTTACCTCCGATGCCGATACCGGCAATGTTCAATTTATCGCTGGGAGCGATGTGTCCCAGCCGGCTGATCGCATGACTGGGGACGATTGTAAATAGACCGGCTGCTGCCGTCATCCCTATAAAACGGCGCCGTGAAATTTGTTCGTTCATGATATTAATAATTTATAGTTAGAGTTCCTTGATTTTGATATTTCTAAACCAGATGGTCGCGTCGCCGTGTTTGCCCTGGAAACCGATGTAGCCTTTCGTCGGCAGTCCGGCGTAAGGTTTTGGCAGCCACGCAGGTATTTGGGTGCCGTCCGGATTCGTTGTGCCCGACATCCAGAGATTCATGTCCATATCGACAATTTGCTTGCCGTTCAATTCCACCGTTACCTGTTTTCCTTTGGCGATGATTTTCATTTTATTCCACTCGCCCGGCTTTTTCACCCGCGAGGGCAGCGGAGGTCCCAAATGTCCGTAAACGGCTCCGCAACGCGAAATGGCGTCCGCATTTATCCATTTGGAACAGTGATCGTCGGCGATTTGAATCTCCATCGAATTGGGAATCCAGTCGCGTTTGTTCGTACAGTAAAGGACGACGCCGCTGTTCGTGCAGACGTCGTTTTTAAATTCGAGCGTGAGTTCGAAATTCTCATACTCCTTTGTAGTCCAGAAGGCGTCGTCTTTTGAAGCGGTTATCACTCCCTTGCTGTCGAGCGTCCAAACCGATTTGTCATATTCGGCGTCCGAGAGGTCAGCCGCAAACAACGGCACGGTTTTTCCCTTTTGAGCCTGCGTAAATGAAAACGAACAAACGCAGACAAAACATAGCATACTTAAAAATAATTTTCTGTTCATGGTATATAATTATTGGTTTTAAAAGCGCAAATGTACGGATAAAGTTTCTTTTTGCAAAAAATTATCACGAAATATGAAACTTTCATAAAAAATTGTTATCTTTGCCACAAAAAAATATCCGCCATGAAGAAAAAAACATTATTTTTATCCGTCATTCTGTTTTCGTTTTTTGCCTGTCAAAATGGAAATATCATTGAAAATCCCGATTATGAAGTGAAAGATGCGGGAATTTTTACGATCTCAAAAATTGAGAAAAGCGACTCTGTAACCAAATTGTGGGTTCAGGTTAATTTTACGCCGGGTTCGTGGGTACGGTTCAGGGAAGACCAGACATTTATCCGCCCTTCCGGTACCGAGGAAAAATTTGCGGCGACTGCCATTGAAAACGGCGAGTTTGACAAGGAACTCTACATGCCCGCTTCGGGCGATACGCTCTTTATTTTGTCGTTTCCGCCCATTGACCGGACGATCGGGAAAATTGATTTTCTACATTATGAAAGTACGGTTTGGGGCATATCATTCGACGGGAAGAAATCGAAGAAATACGATGCGCAGGACAAAACGAATGAAAAGAGATTAAAAGCGCTTCTCCGGTCCGATGCGCGTAAGGAACCCGATCCGGAAAACGCATTCAAGTCGGGCGGGAAAGCGCGTTTTGCGGGATATATCAAAAGATACGACCCAAGATTGGATATTTCCGGCATCATATATGCGTCGAACGAATTTACCCGCGAAGATATTCCTTATGCGTTTAAACCGGACAGCACAGGGTGGTTTGAAATAGAATTTGACCTGAATGCGCCTTCGCAACCATTCGTCGTTTTTGGGAAAGAACGTTTTTTGCCCTATTTCGAACCGGGACTGACCACCGCATTGGTTTTCGACCGCGAAGACTGCTATTTTGCCGATCTTTATGAAAGTAGAGGGCAGGCTTTTAAAAACTCATCCTTTACAGGCGCTACGGGCAGACTGAACAATGAACTTTATGGGTTGGAAAACATTTCAATAGCGTGGTTTGATACTGAATTTAAAGACTTTGAAGCGTTAAAGAGTTATATGACTTCTGCAAAAGATTCGGTGATGCAATTACTCGACGATAAATTCAAACAAAAAGACTACCTGCCTCTCACGCAACAAATAGCCAAAAACAATAATTTATTGCGATATGGATATTTTATCCTGGATAAAATGAATCGGTTTCTGTATAAGACTGTACAGGAAGGGAATAGGACTATAAGATATCGTGTCGATTCGATTGCCCCGGACATGTATGATTTTCTGAGAGAAATACCCGATGAACCCATAACTGCCATTTCAGGGGAGTTCAGTTCTTTTATCAACCGGTATGAATATTGTGATCTTTTACGTTCCAGTTACTCGTCGCATTTGCAGGTCAGGCTGGACGATCATTTTTTTGAAGCCGGTTTTTATGAAAGAAAGCCTGATTTGGAAAAGTATGTGGAACTTTTGGAAGAAGAAGAAAAATATGGACTGATTCCGCCTGACCGGATTAAAAAACTTGTCAATGAAAGTTGGGAAAATTTAACAGTCAAGTACCCTGATTTGCCGGCGCGAGCTACCGCGTACGATAGGATTAAAGGATGTGAGGCAAGCGCGGAAAACCTCCAAAAAAAGGGACTGCAAGCCGGATTTTTCTATGAAACAGCGATTGTAAGATCGTTGGATGGATACTTTGATTATCAGGATTGCGACAAAGCGACGGCGCGAATCTTCATTGATTATATTAAATCGAATCTGTTGACCGATTCCCTGCTTCGCGATGAAGCCGAAAATGTTTATGTGAAAAATTTCGTAAATACGGGGTACGAATTGCCCGATGGCGAAGCTGCCGACCTGTTTCGCGAACTGATAGCGCCATACAAGGGCAAAATTATTCTGGTGGACTTTTGGGCGGTTTGGTGCGCTCCCTGTTTAGCGGGAATAGAAGAGTTCAAACAGGCACGCGAAAAATACAAGGACAGTCAGGAGATTGCTATCCTGTATATTTGCGGGGATAGTCCGCAAGACCGGTATGAACAGAATGTACAAAAGCATGGACTGTATAACACCGTATTGCTAAACGATGAACAGTATAACCTTATGCGTCAATTATTCAAGTTCAACGGTATTCCAAGATATGCCCTGATTGACAGCGACGGAAAAGTCATCACAAATGATTTTAACTATACTCATATTTTTAATAGTAACACTCAGTCTTCAACGGTTGACCTGGAAAAAGATATAGAAAAATATAAAAAGAAAACCGGCTCGGAATAAGTGATTTATCAAAAAGGACGAAGGCGCGAAATAACCTTATTTCCCGCCTCCGTCCTTTCGCGCTATTTCATCGTTAGCACGACAAGAATCAGCCTCTACGGCATCCTATAACTGATCTGCGCCGAGTCGCCTTTTATTTTGAGTTGAAATTCCGCATCTTTATTTTTCGGACGCCAGTTTATTGTCGTAAGCGACAATTGGGAAATTGCATTGTACTGATGCTGACCGCTTCCCGTGTAGTTACTTGTTTTGATATCGCAATTTGTTATTTCCCAGTTATTTAAACGGTCGAAATCAAGATTAAGCATTTTGGCGGAACTGTTTGTTATGCTCAGTTTCTCTCTTGTTTCAGGTTCAATCACATTGGCTTTGCAGGAATCAATCAGAACTTCGCCGGTTGAATAAATCTTAATGGTGTCGGCTTCGAGATGGCTGATTTTCGTCTGAATAATATTCAATCTATTGATAACGTTTACATTCGAGGCATGCAAATACATGTTTAGACCTGAAACAAGCATGCCATACATGCTACCCGGTCTTTTCCGTTTTTCCATGTTTTCACCTTTTGTACCGTATTTTTCAATGCCTTCGTTCCATTTAATCCTGACGGTAAGCGTGTCATTTTGCGTTTCAACTGTGATAAAATCGCGCAAGGCTTCCGGGATAATCAGTTTGTTTTCTTCACCGGACGTTGACGCCGGACGTATGAACAAACCGCATTCGTCGTTTGCTAAAAAGTAGTAGGTCTCGCTCAGCGAATCGGCTTGTCCCGCTTCCAGCACAATGACCCGACAGGAATCGAGATTGATGCCGGTCGTTGCCGTTTGCGGAATTTGAATCGAAGGACCGGAGAAGGACCGAGAATCTTTTCTATATTTCCTGTCCGTAAAGGAAAAGCCGATAATGAACAGCAGGGAAAGTATGAATATTGACAGGATGACGCCAATAATGATTTTGGTTGTAAGTCTCATAATTATTTGTTATTTAGTTGATTACTGTATTTTTCGTACATGGCGACGATTTCGCCGATGGGAATTTCGAGCAGATGAATTTGTTTGAAAAAATCATTGATCTCGTTTTGCAGAAAGTGTTCCTTGCGCAGGGAATGGATTTTTTTGCAGGCGCCTTCCGACACAAAATAGCCGATTCCGCGCTTGTTGAAAATAATTCCCGACGCCTGAAGATGGTCGAACGAACGCATCACGGTGTTGAAGTTCACCTCAACGATAGCCGCATATTCGCGAACCGACGGGATGCGTTCTTCCTCCCTGTATTCGCCGAGTAAAATCAGTTCGCTGATCCGCTCGGCAATCTGGAGGTAGATGGCTTTGTTTTCCTTGAAATTCATACTCATAACCGTTTAATGATTTCCGATTCTTTCAG
>JAITMT010000568.1 GCA_031277235.1 Tannerella sp. | reverse complement strand
GTAGCAGCCATTTCGGTCGAGTGGGTGACCATCACAATAGTGGTTTGCAGCGTTTTGTTGATTTCCGAGAGGAGCAAGGCGATTTTCAGCGAATTGTCGGCGTCAAGCTGACCGGTCGGTTCGTCTGCCAGCAATAGCAACGGCTTCATTACCAAAGCCCTGCATAGTGCGACGCGACCTGCTTCTCCACCCGAAAGTGTATCGGGATATTGACCTGCAACTTCAGAAACGCCGGTCAACGACATCAGTTCGCGGGCATATTGCGTTTCTTCATCGCTCACCTGTTGCCGGTAAGCCAGTGCAGGCAACAGGATATTTTCCAGTGCCGTAAATTGCGGCAACAGCCTGTGGTTCTGAAACATAAATCCGATATGCCGGTTGCGGATGGCGGAATGGTCTATGCCCGGAGTGGTAAGCTCTTGCCCGTCAAGCAGATAACTGCCTGAATCAGGCATCAGTAACGTGCCGAGTATGGACAGGAGCGTCGTTTTACCCGAACCCGAAGCGCCTTTCACGGCCACAAATTCGCCTTTTCCGACATTCATCTCCACTCCGCGCAATACCCTGTTGCGGTTTGACTGCCCATCCTGATAATATTTCGTAATCCCCGTCAGCCGGATGATTTGCCCATTATTTTCACTCATATCATTCAAAATTATAAGTTTGCTGCAAATATAGGGAAAAAATCGTTTCGTGCAAGAAATAGTCAGGAAATACAGCCGCCAACGTGTGCCAACCAAAAGCCGGAGTCTTGAACAAAAAATACAAATATTTTTCGCTCGACTTACGTGAGATGATAGAATGAGCCTTGGTAGTTAGTCGGTTACCAACTGAGCGTCATATATGCCGGAATAGATATTATTTGGATTGATGTCACATTCGTTATCCCCCCAACACAAAACGCCGTCTTCTACCCTGAATTGCCTGAACAATTCAAGCGGATAGAATTTCCTGACAAGTTGTAACCGGCTTGACTTGAAAAAGGATTCCAAGTCTATTGTCCTGATAGTCCCGTCTTTAAACCTTACTTCAATCAGATAATCGTGTAAATATGTGGCTTCGGTAATATTCATCTTATACGTTTTGATATTTTAATAGGTTTGAGTTTCACGTTTTGTTCAAAAACCTGTTTCCATGCAAACAGGATAGCGCTTTTATTTTCGTGTATGAATTTTTTCAAATCTCTGATTTTTGCAGGACTGAATTTTCCGCTGACAGTACTGTATTGTATGTCGTAAACTATTCCGTTATCTTCGAATAATTCGACTTTTACTTCATTATCACCATATCTTGCGTGAATATGCATCGGATTATGTTCATCAGAAAAAAACCAGATTACAATTCCTAAATATTCGTACAGCTTGGGCATAAATTCTTTTTTTTGCAAATATACGACATTAAAAGTAAAAACCAACTATATTTGCATCAATTCCTTTCAAACACAACAACCATTAGCGATTTTTTACTATCTTTGTCGCAGACTTACAAAAGAAACCAAAACAAAAGAATTACAACAATGGACGAAAGAAAACATATTATTGACAAGATAAAATTATACAAAAAGTTGGTGACGGAACATTTTCCAGTCCCCATAGAACAATTTTGGCTATTTGGCTCTTATGCTAAAAATACTGCTCATAAAGACAGCGATATAGACATTGCCCTTGTTGTAAATCATCTCGATAGCGACTACAGTATCTTGCTCACGGAGCCAATCCTGTGGCGACTCAAACGACAAGTAGACCTCCGCATTGAGCCTCATCTGATTGCACGCGATACCGACTATGCCGGTTTATTGAATGAAATACAGCAAAACGGGATATTAATCAATTGAAATTGTGAAATCAAGTTCGCGGGATACTTCTCTTTTGCCTTCCTGTTGAACTACTCGAATTTTTCGAGTAGTTGAATCTATCTGTAATTCACTGCTTTGGTAGATTTCTTTCAAATGGTACGTGACATCACTATACATTTTTTTCTGCATTTATTATCTCTGTCAAAACATCTGTAAGTTTTTCAATTTTATGCAAATCAATCTTTTTATCTTTAAAAGAATGAATATTGGAAATCGTATATCCGGATGGAAAAATGGCTTTATTCACAAAACTTATATTAATTGCTCCATAACCACTAAATGAATAATCATCCGATAAAGGGATAATCGAATAAATTAACTTACTCGTATCATAATGATTTTGAAACGTTTTAAAGAAGGGTTCCGCAAAATTTGGCGGGCCGTTTCGCGAAATTAGAGGAAACTTTCCAACGCCTACACAATCCAGCGAAATAATTTTGCAACGGGTTGAAATGAGTTGTGCTTGTTCCAGGTATTTTCTGTGTGCATAAGAACCTAATAAGCCAATCTCCTCATTATCAACAAATATAAATTTTACATTATTAATTCCATGCGCCTTGCATTTTTTTGCAAGCAACAGTAAAGCTATGACTCCGCTTGTATTGTCATCATAATTGTTGGAGTTTGGAATCAACATTGTAAGAAATGAAAACAATAAAATATAATATAAAATCTTGAAAATCAAGACATAGTTACTCGGTATGTCAAAAT
>JAITMT010000519.1 GCA_031277235.1 Tannerella sp. | reverse complement strand
GGGACATACTACGCCCGTCTGCTCGCGATATTCCTTAAATTTGGCTTTGCAACTGTCCTCCTCCGGAAAATTTGATGTAAAATTCAATAAATTCATATCCATGTCCTCTTTTTCATTTTAACTGCAAAGATAATACTTTCTTTTATTTTAGGCAAATATACGGGTATTCATTAAATATTAACAGGGTCATCCTGTATGGGTATTATCCCGTTTGGCGGCTTATAATTCATAGACTCGAGCCCGGCGTTTCATTTTATCTGTTCTTCCGTCGCACCCTGTAAAGCCATGATTGACTCAAGAACTTCGTCCTGATCCGATTTTTCACTCCAGCCCATTCTGGAAAGTTTAGTTCTTACCTGTTCTTCCGTTTTTCCTTTCACAAAATGATAATAGGCGAAATTTACCACTTCGGGCGGAATACGTTTTATCTGAAATTTTCATAAACGCGGAACAAATATCGCCCAGCCAATCCAGTAAGTTAAGATCAACTGAAATATCCATACCACCATGTAGCCAATCCAGCCCGTATTCAATGATTCTATTTGAAAACCCTGTTCCAGTCTCATTTTCATAAAATCGAAAAATCCGGTCGAAGAATCGGCATATCGCTCTGTTATAATCTGATACTGAAAGTATTGATTTGAGACATATACGACTGTAATCGAGGCGATAAAAATCTTTTTCAATTTCGACATGTCCGTAAAATTACTCACTTGTACCAGATATTTAAGAACAAGGGCAAATGCCACGATAAATTCCAGTAAAAACAAGAAATACATATCCTCTACCGACAGGGATACAAAAATAAATCCCAGCAACAGTGCAACAAGTGTTGCGCCAATTGCGGGTATCCAAATATCGGGATTTTGGACAAGCATACTATTTGCTTTCCTTCAACACCATATCTATCGTAATTGCTGCCGAAATGATGACTGTTTTTACGATATCTTCCTTGAGTTCGGGAGTAACGGAAACAATGTATTTATCGGCAGTTGTAAATGTTTCTTTCAGAATACCGTTCCATTTTTTGCTGATTGTACCGATTTGCCTGCCGTCACTGGTGGTAATCAGAAAATTCCATGCCTTCCAGTCTCCGGCAATAGTCGCAAGTTTATTTTCCCGCATGTCAAGAATCGTAAATTCCGGCTTGAGCCATTTGAATTTCTGCTTGATAATTGCAATCGGCTCATTGCTTCCGTTCAATATTTCAATCTTTGACATGAAAAAAGTCCAGCCGCGTTTAATGGACGCTAAAAGTTGGTTTTCCATATCAACAATTTCAAGTCTGAAAGGAAACATCCCCTTGTTCAAAAACAAACTCAGCAGTTTCTTTCCCCAGGGCATGATTTCGGTAATAGTGCCGATTTGTTCGCCATCCCTGTTAAAAACTTTGTAGGCATTGTGAAATTTAAGCAATCCTATTTTTTCATTGATAAAATAGTCATCATGTTCGAAAAATTTTGGAAATGTTGTCATAATAAATGGTTTTTATGTTTAAATATTTTTGCAAAAATACGGAATTATTTTGAAAAAACGTTCCGGCAGCAACGGAAAGAATATTTTCTCCACATCCCCTGTTCCAGAGGCTGTCGGGCTTGCGAACCGGAGTGTCAGCGAGTTGCTGCATACCGTCGTCGGTGTCCTTGCTCCGCCGAAAAGGCTTTGCATACCGTTGGAAAATAATAGGCATAGCCCTTGTCGTGCAGGTAATCGAGCGTTTCGATGGTATCGTAAGCGGCTTGCTGCCGTTCGTTTGCGAGTTTGATACTGTCGCGGCGCGTCCGCGGCATCCGCCTGTGTGCTTTGAGCGACTGATACGGAAAGCATTTTAGCCCCTGCCGGGGTTCGGTGCCCGTTCCGACAAACTTTTCGTTTGTTTTTTAGTTGTGCAGCAAGCATTGCAAATCCGCGCCAGTGGATTTTCATAACCGCAGGTCGTTAACCTGCGGTGTTTTTCATCCCCTTCGGGGAGAGGGTAAGGCAGGTCGCGGGGCTTTCTCACCCCGTCCCGAATATCTCCCACCCCGTCCCCGATATCTCCTGACATGTCGATGAACCCCGTTCGCCATGTCCCGGACTCCAAAATACACATGGCGTATCCCGCGAGAGCCGTCCCCGACTCCGACCGAGCCGTCCGGCAATCCCGCCGGAGACGTTCCGGGCATAGTCGGACATATAAAGGACGTGGTCGGACATCTTAAAAACAGGTTCGGACATGTAAATGAACGTGTCGGGAGATATAAAAAACATGTCCGGACACGTTACCAACGTCAAGCCTCCTTCCGGGAAGGGGATTGGGGAAGGTTTTTCCTATTCTTCCTCCTCTTCCACAGGCGCCGGCGACAGCATGTCCACCGGAGCCGATGCGCACACGAAGAACTGTTTCAAGTCTTCGTACTTGATTTCAAAGCCCGCCGACGACGAGCCTACCGTGTACGCATAATCCATCAGCGGTCGTAGTCGTGAAGTATTTTCGCATTCCTCAGGCGGCGGCTCAGGCTGTCCAAGCGGTCTATGAGCAGTTCGTATTGCTGGCGGCTCGCGTAGTCCACCGCAAATTCCCCCCAGTCAACCTCTGGCGAACGTAGCGCGAGCTGGTTCGTACTGTAGTCCCGATTTTGTTCACAAACAGTTTGTGCTGTTCGTTGATACTGCCGTAACGGCGGCGATCTTCTGCCGTCAGGTTCACGTTCACTACGCTGAGTGCCGTTTCCAACTGCGTCAGCGCGCTTTGTGCCGCCGATAACTGCGAGGCAGACAAATGCAGATTGTTTAAATTTGTTAAAGGCATAATACAGAAAATTTTTAATGAATAAATAAAATAAATAATCAAGAAATCGCCGTTGAGGGCGTAACTCGCAATAGCGGTTATTTTTTACAGAATTTACATATTGGAAAATCTGTGAATTCCGTGAAATGTTGAAAATCCGCGCTGCAGGAGCGGTGAGGCAACTCTAACAGGGTTTGGAACCCTGTTAGAGTTTGGCGCCGGCGTGAAGAATCAGCATCTCCGCAGGAGATGAACATGAATAACCCCCAATGAAGCGAAGCGATTGGGGATGAGAACGGATGAAAGGGAGAACGGATAAACGGGCTTCATTCTCAATTAGAAAGAGGACCACCCCGTCCTGCGGACACCCCTCCAAAGGAGGGGAATCCATCCGACGTAATTCCCCTCCGTCGGAGGGGTGGCGCGAAGCGACGGGGTGGTGAACGCGCGGACGGAATAAAACTGGAGTCATACTACAAACATGGTATTGCAGCCCCCCGGAAACCGCCGTACCTTTGCCCCGAAATTTAGAAACAAAAGATATGCGTTTAAGTCATTTTCCATTGAGTATGTGTATAATGTGTTGCCCCATCAGAATTCGGACAGCGCTATAATTCTTGTGTAGTAAGCAAGAAAAGTAATGTAATCTTATGTAGAAGGCTGTCCGAATAAAATCGGGCGGCTTTTTTTAAGAAGAAAGAACCATAAACAATGAAAAGAATGCAAAATAGAGGGATTATTAATTATTAACAAAGAGCGCCCTCAGTACCCGCTCTGCAAATTGGATCGGAGGGCGCTTGATTTTAAAACATATAAAATCATGACAAAGATAATACATTTATTATTATCAACAGTTTTTTTTC
>JAITMT010000517.1 GCA_031277235.1 Tannerella sp. | reverse complement strand
GGAAATCTTTCTTCCGAATGGATGCAAAATATCGCAATGGAAATGAATTTGTCTGAAACCGCCTTTATTTTTCCACGAGAAAATGACTTTCAAATCCGCTATTTTACTCCGACAACAGAAGTCCCACTTTGTGGACACGCAACGCTGGCAAGTTCTCATATTATCTATGAACTTGGACTGGAAGCGCTCGATGAAACGATAAAATTCAAGGCGAAAGGCGCTGACTTGACGGTAAGAAGGGAAAATGAGTGGATAATTATGGATTTTCCCAAATATCCGATACAAAAAACGGATATACATAAAGATTTTGAACGTTTGGTTGGATTCAACCCAATTGAAATGTATTCAAGCATTTATGATTGGATAATTGCGGTGGCGGAAACGGAGCGTGAAATCCAAAATTCCAAACCTGATTTTGAGTTAATAAAGAAGACCGGCTTGGGACACTTGATGATAACTTCAAAAAGTGATTCCAAACAGGCTGATTTTGTTGTCAGATGTTTTGCTCCGATAGCCGGAATCAACGAAGACCCCGTAACCGGCTCTGCGCACTGTGCACTTACTCCGCTGTGGGCTGAAAAATTGGGAAAAACAGAACTGGATTCCCTGCAATTATCAAAAAGAACGGGACATTTGAAAGTCAAATTGAATGGCGACAGGGTCGAAATCAAAGGAAAGGCTCTAACAATATTCGAAGCAACAATAAAAATATGAAAGAGAAAGTAATCACGAAAATCCGTGAAGCCCTGAAAAATCGCGCCGACGAAAAGGCGCTCCAATCATCCGCCCATTTTTTCAAGGAAGGAGAAGAAGCGCTCGTTTACGGCGTAAAAATGAGCGAAGTAGAAAAAATCGGGAAAGAATTTTATCGTCAAATACAGGACTGCTCGAAAGAAGAAATTTTCGGGATTTGCGAAGAACTTTGGAAATCGAAATATCTGGAAGAAGAGGTCGTAGCCTGCCTGTTTTCGGAGTCTTTGCACCGGAAATACGAGCCGTCCGATTTTCAGATTTTTGAGCGATGGGTTCAAAAATACGTAAATAACTGGGCGGATTGCGACACCCTGTGCAACCATACCGTGGGCACATTTGTCATGATGTATCCCGAATATGTGAACGAACTGAAAATCTGGGCGAAATCATCCGGTCGCTGGATGAAACGGGCTGCCGCCGTAACACTGATTATTCCCGCACGCAAGGGTCTGTTTCTCAAAGATATATTTGAAATTGCCGATATTCTTTTGCTTGATAAGGAGGACTTAGTGCAGAAAGGCTACGGCTGGATGCTGAAAGCTGCAAGTCAGGCGCATCAGAAGGAAGTTTTTGATTATGTGACGTATAAAAAAGCGGTCATGCCCCGCACGGCGCTGCGCTATGCCATTGAAAAAATGCCGCAGGAACTGCGGACGGAAGCGATGCGGAAAATCTGACTGCCAAAATAAAAAAATATTGTGACTATTCTATGTAATACCCCAATTTGTCAATCCGTCAGAGATGTCAGTGAGTTTAGGTATAAATGTCGGGTATTCATAAAAATTATTGTACCTTTGCCCAATGAGACAACTAATATATGTACTATCCATTTTTCTGACTTCCTGTGCAGGAATGACCGGCGGAAAGAAACCGAATCCGGGAGAAATCCCATTGCAATGGGTTGAAAATCTGACCGGAGACTTCTCCTTCAAAGATAACTGGTCATATCCCGAAGGCGTTTACCGGAATGAATTTGGGCAGTTGAGTTGTGACGGGCTTTGTCCTCCGGAAACAGACGAAATGAAAGACGAATACGGAAAAATTCATGAAGATTCACTGGAATCCTTTTATCAATTCATTGACACAACGCACCTTTACCATTCCCTGAAATCCGAAGCCCAAACTGACGAATGGGCAGGCACGGATTACATGATGGCGGAAAGAATAAGCAGGGACACAATCGTCTGTTTCACGCAAAACAATGCGGCGACACACAGCAGTTTGAACCTGATGATCAGCCGGAATACTGTTTTGCCGACCATCGTTGTAACCGGCATAAGCAGAGATTCCGGTACGAAAATATACAACTGTACGGGAGGAGAAATGGTCATTGACAAAAAATCATGGAATGAAGGAATCCTGAAAGCCACGTTTGATTTTGAATTTCACCACAGCGAAAAAATGTACTGGAGAGGGAATATTTATGCCGTCATTGAAACGAAATAAGCAATTCTACAGAGGTTTTCAAATGAATGCTCTAATGTAATACCCAAGTTTGTCAATCCGTCAGGATTGCCTCGCTCGGTAGAAAATATATCCCGGTGTCGTTTGCATTCCGTACGGAATGCATCCCGGGGCTGCTAAACCTTCTACCGGGCGACGCATCCCTAACGGGAAACCGATCATTTTAGATGTAATGTTCAACATGCATAAAAATCATCACCGACGATTCGACAAAATATAATATTAACCAATTTTCCGCGTTATAAAGGCATTGAATTAAAAAAAATCAGTCGCTCATGAAAAAGTTTTTGAAATCCCGGTTTTTTCTGACAAAAGTTTTGCCGGCGCTGTTTTTCGGCATATTCGGCTTGGGATATGTTTATGGCGTTCTTTTTGGCAAGTCAGGATCGGGATTCACGCCCGGCGCCATGATTGTCATCGCGATTTCCACCATTGTGATACTCAATCTGTACATGCGGAAATACTGGATCAGTGCAACAATCGGCGCGATTTGTGCGCTTGTTTTTTTCTATTTGATATTTGCCGTTTTCGACGAATATTCTGAATTTCCCAACCCCGGTTCGGCAGAGGCTTTGCGTCTTCTGGCGGTCGGGCTTTTGCTGTGTCTGTCGGGGCTGGCGGTGGGAATTTTGCTGATGATTCCGTTCAGAACTGCAACGGGTGAACAAAATGTTAATAATCAGCAATAAAATATGGAAATGTTCGTTTTAATTCTGCTCATAATTGCGCTGGCAATAGGCGTGGGACTGTTTTTTGTCGCACGACTGATTTATATGTATTATTCTAAAAATAAAGTTGATATGGAAACTCCAAAAACAAAATTTACACAATCCCTTACATTTAAGGGAATTACGATCGCTATTCTGATTCTGGTCCTGCTCATTCCGGGCGCAATGATTCAGAATTTAATCAGGGAACGGCAGGAACGCAGCCGAGAAACCATTCAGAAAATCAACGACAAATGGAGCCTTTCGCAAACGCTGTGCGCGCCGTTGTTGCTTATTCCTTACACTACTACGCTGTTGGACAAGGATAAAAAGACTTATTATGAAGAACATACGCTTTATATTACGCCCAAGGACTTGAAAATCAAAGCGTCGCTGACGCCCGAAGAACGTCATTACGGCATTTACAAAGCCATTCTCTACAAAAGCGACATTCATTTTGAAGGCGATTTTTCCGAACTCGCCGGTCTGGTCATTGCCAACAGCGAACTCCATTTCGACAGGGCGCAAATTGCGATTGGCATAACCGACTTGAGAGGCGTAACGCAAAATCCTGATTTTAAAGTCAATAACAACGTGCTCGAAACAACCGTCGGCGTGGTAAATCTGTTTTCCGTTTCCGAAAATGTGATGACGGAAGACGTTACTAAATACGGCTCGCGAAATACGTATGCCTACACGACAAGCGTTTCGGGTAAAACGCTGATTGTGAATTTGAAAGACAGCATGATGGCGGACAGTTTGCATTTTGACTGCACCATGCAACTGAACGGCAGCAGCGCCATCAGTTTCATCCCCATCGGGCAGCACACCGCCGTTACGGTTGACGGACAATGGCAGTCACCTTCGTTTATCGGCAGTTTTTCGCCGGAGTCAACCGTTGATAAAGAGCAGTTTAACGCTTCGTGGAATATTTTGAGTTTCAACCGCGAAATTCCCGAAATGTGGTCTGATAACAGTATGGGCAATCTGGGCGACAATTCTTTCGGCGTAAATCTGATTGAAACCGTTGACCACTACCAGCAAAACATGCGTTCGGCAAAATACGCGCTGATGTTTATTGCCCTGACATTCATCGTTTTCTTTTTCGTGGAAATTTTCACCAAAAAACCGATACAGTTTTTCCAGTACCTGCTCGTTGGCATTGCTTTGATACTGTTTTACAGCCTGTTACTTTCGCTTTCGGAGCAAATCGGTTTCGGCTGGGCGTATTTGATTGCAGGCGCCGTAACGGTCTCGATGATAACGGTTTACTTCCATTCGCTGATCAAACAGAAATCGGCGACCTTCATTCTCGCCGGTATTATGCTGATACTCTACGCTTTCCTGTATATCATTTTGCAGATTGAAGATTACGCCCTGCTCTTCGGCAGCATCTTCCTGTTTGTAATTCTGGGAGTTATCATGTTTATGTCGAACAAAATAAAGTTGGGAAAACCCGCAGAATAAAATGACAGCCTGCATTTCGATTTTGAGGGGAATTAACGTGAGCGGACAGAATATTATCAAGATGGACGCTCTACAAAAAATGTATAAAGACTTGGGATATAGTCATATAACGACTTATATACAAAGCGGAAATATCGTTTTCAACGTTGCGAATGCCCAGCCGGAAAAACTGGAAAAGGAAATATCCAACCAAATCAAAACGGTTTTCGGTTTTGACGTGCCCGTCATCGTCCTGACCGTTGACAGTCTGCAAGAAATCATTGATAATAATCCGTTTGCAAAAGATTTGAATAAAGATCCCGGTTTTTTACATGTTACTTTCCTGTCTTCAACGCCTGAACAATATGATATTGAGGCGATTGAAGCCAAAAAATCGGACGGAGAAGAAATCGTGATTGACGGACACGCAGTTTATCTGTATTGTCCCAACGGTTACGGAAATACCAAACTGAATAACAGTTTGTTGGAAAAAAAGTTGAAAGTCGGAGCAACAACAAGGAACTGGAAAACAGCCAATAAACTGCTGGAAATAGCGAAAAATACTGGTTAATAACTATTAAGAAAAAGGAGGAAACAATCATGTGGAAATGTCCAACATGCAATCGGGAGTTCAAAAACGCCAATCAGGATCATTCCTGCGGTAGCGCACCCGCAACCATTGACGCATACATCGCTGCGCAGCCGGAGGCGGTTCGACCGCTTTTGGAAAAAGTCCGCGCAACCATTCGGGACGCCGCGCCCGGCGCCGTGGAGAAAATTTCATGGCGTATGCCCACCTTTTGGCAGGGCGGGAACATCATTCATTTCGCCGCCTTCAAGAAACATGTCGGCGTCTATCCCGGCGACCTGAATCCCACGCCTTTCGCCGAACGATTGACCGCGTATCATACCACCAAGGGAGCCATCCAGTTTCCGTATGATAAACCTGTTGACTATGAATTGATTGCCGATATTACCCGTTTTCGGGTAGCGGCGATTGGTTCCGAAAAAAGGAAAAGTTAACAATATAAATCATAAATAATCAGCAATATGAAACGGATTTTTAACATTTTATTTTTTATTTTGTGCAGCATTGCCGGCTTTGCACAAAGAAGTTTGAATTTAGACTTTGAAGCCAGAAACTACGGCGCTTCCACACCTAAAATCTGGTACTCGGGTGGAGAAGGCTTTCGCATTTCTTTACTTTCGCAAAACGAGATTGCTGCGCTCAAGAAATACATCTATCCGTTGAGAACTTACGAACCCGATGGCGGCGACACGAAAGACCTCAAAATACTTGATCAATTCGTCGGTAACAGTAAGGTGGTTGCATTGGGAGAGGTTACTCACGGCTCGAGTGAAATTTTCAAGATGAAAAATCGAATCATCCGGTATCTGGCTGATAATAAAGGATTTGACATCTTTTCCATCGAAGCAAATATGCCTGAAGCGTATAAAGTTAGCGACTACGCCATACGCGGAGAAGGCGATCCGAAAAAACTGATTGCAGGCATGTATTTCTGGACATGGCGCACGGAGGAAGTATTGAACATGGTGGAATGGATGCGGAAATTTAATCAACCCAAGCAACGCATTGAGTTCACAGGTTTTGACATGCAATATTATTCGGGATCAATCAATGAACTTCTTGATGCTTTTCAGGAGAAAAAAGAAGTTTCAGATCAAATTAACGAGTTGCAAAAAATACTTGACGGAATACGAAACCGTTCTCAACAAAACAGGGGAATGATTTCTCTTGCCTACAATGAAGCAAAAACAATTGATTCCCTGATTATGTCCGTAAATAGCGGCATAGAAACCTCTTCATTCCCAACGGATAAAAAAAACTGGCTGAAGCAAAACATTACCGTCATCAAGCAATATTTGGAGATGAATAATTCTCAATGGCGCGACAAGTGCATGGCTGAAAATTTCCTGTGGATCAAAGACAACAATCCCGATTCAAAACTTGTTATTTGGGCACATAATGCACATATCCAGAAAACCAATCAAATGATGGGCGACCATCTTGCGAAAAGACTTGGAAACGAATATGTTACTTTTGGATTTTCTTTCTTTGACGGCAGTTACACGGCAACAGGAAGCAAGGGTCTTACTTCGTATGAGGCTCAACAGGCATATCCGGGGACATTGGAATATTTACTTGAACAACTGAAAGAACCGATTTTTATTCTTGACTTGAAGCAAATTAAAGCGGACAATCCCAAAGAACTTGAATGGCTGACAGGACAATTGGACTTTAGAAGTGTAGGCGCTCTGGGAGGCATGCAAAATGAGTTTTACGAAAGGAAAATTATAGATGATTTCGATTATTTGATTTTTATAAAATCATCATCGCCTTCTACGCTTTTATAAACGAAACACGACGGAAATAGACCGGTAAATTCGCTTTATTTCGGCAACGGCGTCCGTTTCGTTGCTGTGTTTCGCCGAGTTCTCTGGCAAGTTCCAACCTGTCAGGGGCTATATCTATCCCTATAATCGTACGTGTATCGAAAAATTGTGTAATATTCCGGAAAAAGTTGTACCTTTGCAAAAGATAAAGAATACAATTCAACCCAGAAATATGAGTGATAAAATCAAATTTATCCAACAATATTACCGGAAAGTCAAATCTGCAAATAAAGAATTGACTAAAAAGGAGGCGTTTAAAGACCTTTTAAACCGTCTTTACTTTGGAAATATTGAAATTCAGAAAATTATAGATAAGATTACGCTTGGAGCAGAAGCAACCGTGCTGAATATCCCGCGTAAAGACAAACTTCACAAAGGCAGAGCCGACACGCTATACAACAATATAATCATTGAATTTGAGAATGATTTACAGATAACCTATGCACATGCAAAAGAGCGGTTGGCTGGTTATATGTTGGGTAAAATGCGTTCAGGCGAAGGATTTGACTTTACACTTATTGCTTCCGATTTTATCACATGGAAAATTCTTGTACCCGATATTTCCTGTATTGATAAACTTGAAAAACTGCAGGAACATGAACTTATTCTTAACGAAACCGATTTTTCTTTTACTTTGACCGAAAATAATACTGAAGATTTTTACTATTGGCTTGACCGTTTTCTTTTTCGCGAAACAAAACAGCGTGCTACATTGAAAATAATAGAGCAAGCATTTGGTTTTCAGAGCAATGTATTTATTGAATCTTTTCGGGAATTAAATCATTGGTTTAACGATTCCAAAAAGTACGGCGAAACCCAGGTATCTTTTGAGCAATGGCATAAGTTTCTCAGTATTGCCTACGGGCAATTTGACAAACGGGAAGATGTTTTTCTGATACATACTTATTTGAGCGTTTTCTCAAAAATGCTCGCTTATTCAGTAGTTTCCAATGACGATTACATTGAAGAGCAGGAAATGCTAAACATACTGAATGGCAGTGCTTTTCAAATGTTTAACATTGTTAATTTTGTTGATAATGACTTTTTCTATTGGGTCAATGACAGTCGTAATTTTCCAAAATTAAAAAAAGTATTTCGCCTTGTTGCACAGGAACTTTCCGCATTCGATTT
>JAITMT010000513.1 GCA_031277235.1 Tannerella sp. | reverse complement strand
GGGACATACTACGCCCGTCTGCTCGCGATATTCCTTAAATTTGGCTTTGCAACTGTCCTCCTCCGGAAAATTTGATGTAAAATTCAATAAATTCATATCCATGTCCTCTTTTTCATTTTGACTGCAAAGATAATACTTTCTTTTATTTTAGGCAAATATACGGGTATTCATTTTAAAGAATTATTAAAGAATTATTGCTATTATAAGGAATGACTAATTATACTATGGAATTGTTACGAAATAACAGGACTTTTAGACTTATAGGTCAAAAATGATGCTATAATCTTCTGTTTAGTTGATAAATACTACCTTTGCGGTAAATCAAAGGTTATGAAAAAAATGCTTTTATTGCAAGTCTCCGGTAAAAAAAAGCGACGTAATAAACGGCAGGCAACGTTACAAATGTCACGTTTGTGGCAAACAGTTTATGGGAGGCGAGCGGCTGGACCCGCCGGAACTGTGGCGTCAATACAGTCAAAATAAAACAGATGGTTAGGGAACTTGCCCTGCAACATTCCGTAAATGAAAGTACCGTCAAACGCCGCCTGCGACCGATAGTGGAAAATTTCGAGTGTAGGGAGTGGGGCGTGACTGTCCTGAAAGATTTTTTGACGGAAAAAATTCTGTGCCGCAAATACGTCAGGCGGTATTTGACCCGGAATCCGAAGCCGAAAACTGGCAGGGAGTTATGGATTTTAGTAAAGAAGACAACAAAACTTGCAGAAAATGAATTTATTGCATGTTTTCAGAAATGGGAAAACCGGTGGATTCTTTTTTTTGAAGGAACGGACAAAAGATGGAGAAACGGGGAAAAGCCATTTTACACACACAAAGTTGCGCAGTGCACGGTTGAGTATCCAAAGACATTTGCCGTATCTGTTTGTTTTCGGGAAAGTTAACTTTGAGATGCCAAATACCAACAATACCCCGGAAGGCACTTTTACGGCGTTGAAAAACAATTTGGGAAACCACAGCGGAATGTCCAGGGAAAACCGCAGGAGGCTTGTTTGCGGGCTTTTAAAGGTATAAAACTGCCAAATTACAGAAAAAGGATTGCCCTGATGACAACCCTTCCCCCTCTGCCATTTGTACAGGTCAAATCCATCCCTGACAGGTTGCTCCGGCAGAGCCTGTTTCCGTTTCGATTTGACAGTGCAAAGATATAAAACGGGTTTTTAACAGTCAAAAATCTGTTAAAATTTTCAGACTCCTTTTTGACCTATACGCCTTTTTCTTTTGGGCAAATATGCGGATATTCATTCAATATAATTACCTTGGGGGAGAAAAATGCATGAAAATCAACGCCTTAATGTCGGCAATCGCCTGGAATTTAAAGAAAATGATGTAAAAACTGAAAGAAATTTTTTGCGGTTTATTTTTCAGTTCTTTTTTTCGCAATTTTTACAGCCTATCGCTATTTTAAAAGTGACTTGTTAGGGAACGACTAATTGAATATAATATACAGAGCAATCATTATCACGATCAATACTCCCCAGGACAGTTTCACTGCCATTGCCGTCTTCACCGGTTGGTATTGCAAAGTGTCTTCATGGCTACCGGCACGCTTGTCGGCCAACGAATAAACGACGACAAAGCAAGAGAGCAGTAGAAACAAGGCAAAAGACAAATACAGAAAATGTAATTCTTTGAATATTAATTTTATATAAAATAATATACCAATAACAAGGCAAAGAATAGTTCCAGCCGACAAGGCCCAATTAATGGCTTTGCGGGATGTTTGTTTCCAAAATACGGCAAACAGGAAAGCGACCGACATGGGTGGCGCTAAGAAGCCCAATACCGACTGGAACACATTGAACAGATTCAATCCTTTGATCCCGTCAATAGCCAAAGCGATGATTACGGAGACGACGGCGCTTACTACGGTTACCCGGCGTCCGATTTTGATTATTTCGGCATTAGTAGCATTGGGTTTATTCTTTTTTAGATAAATATCCATAGTATAGACCGTACTGACCGAATTGAGAGACGATCCCACATTCCCGATCAATGCAGCCATCAGTACGACGACAATCAGTCCTTTCATTCCCATGGGAAAGATGTTGGTGACCAAGGTTAAATAAGCGGCGTCGGGATTGGCCAACTGCGGAAAGAGTACGAAGCAGATGATGCCGGGGAGCACGAACAGAGGAACATCCAAAATTTTGAGCCAACCGATGAAGCTTGTCCCTAATTGACCTTGCTTTAAGTTTTTAGCTCCTAATACCGATTGTACCATCGACTGTTCGGTACACCAGAACCACACGCCCATCACCGGATAGCCCAGCACGATGGCTAACCACGGGAAATCTTTGTCTGAGTTGGGCAGAAACAAATCCCAGTAGTTCGAAGGCGTCTGGTGGAAGAGAGCAGAAGGGCCTCCTACTTTATCTAATCCAATCAACGTCAGCGTCAATGATACGATGATGAGCAGCAGCATCTGAAAGACGCTGGTATAGGCAATGGCTTTCAAACCGCCCACTGCCGTGAGCAGGGTTGACAGGGTAACCATAATCAAAACCGATGCCCACATCGGGATGTCAAGCAATTGCTTCACCATGATTCCACCGGCAAACAAGCCGAGTGACAGCCACGAAATAAGGATCGTAATGAGCGTGTACCAGGCAAGCAGGTGCCGGGTGGTCTGTCCGAAGCGTTTTCCCATATATTCGGGCAGCGTGGAGACTTTGGCTCCCAGATAACGAGGGGCGAAAACCACCGCCAGCATCAGGATGAAAATAAAAGCGTACCACGCAAAGTTTCCTGAAACGATTCCGGTAGTGTATCCGGCACTCGCCGAAGCCAGGAGCATCGAAGGACCAACATTTGTTCCCCACATATTCAAGCCGATTGCGGGCCAGGCGAGCGAACGTTCGGCCAGGAACATATTCTCATTTTCTTTTTTCTTTTTCACAAAACTGACCCAATATCCGATAAAAATCAATATCGCCATGTAAGCGGCAATCATTACGAAATCCAACGGCTGTAAGAGTCTTAAAATATTGTCCATGTATTTTGCTGTTTATCTGTAATCTTCTACAATTTTCAAAGCTTGTTCGATGTCTTTTTCCGATTTGAAATCAATATTGATATGCAAACCCTGATTACCCACATTGTCCAGGAGCGGCTGCAATTCGTCCAACTGCACCCAGTTTGCCATAACCGATTTACCGTTTTGCAACACTTTCCGGTATAAATCATACCAGCAGGCATTGCCTCCCTGGGGTTGTCCTTCGCCCGGCGTCCACTGCACGGCGTTCAGGTTTTCCAGTTCCAGCACGGCGTCCAAATGACGGATAGCATCTACTCCGTCTAAATGATAAAGGGTGTAATCCAGTCGGTTGCATTGTTCCTGAAGAAAAGGCAAAGTAAAGATACGAAAATCTTCTTCCGAAATCATCGTCGATATGTCACATTGCAATTTGGATACTTTGCCGGGTCCCCAAATGGAAAAATAGCAGAATGCCATTTCGCCGTCGACGTTAATAAGGTCGTAAATCCGGTCAAACACCTCGAAATAAACATCGTTAATCAACTGTAATTTTTGCAAAACGGTTTCAGGATCCATCATCAGATCAAGCAAAGCGTTATCCGAACCTTTCAGACTTGCCAGCACGTCTAATCCTTCCATTAAATCGGGGCAACCGACTATATAATTTCCTTGCGCCTTCGTCTTGCACGACTTGAGTAAATCAAGGTGTAATCGCCACCACAGATTATTTTCGTCTAAAATAATCGTTCCGTCAAAATCCGGTTTTTCCCGGATCCAGATCGTATCTTCTCTTCCTTCAAGACTGGAGCCCAAGATAGCCGCCAACGACCCCGGACCCAATTGCGTATTGGCTACCGGCAATATATCGGCTTTGTAGGAATAGCGCGACATCCGGTAATTCAGGTAGTCCGACCGCCATTCCGGGTCGAACCAGAACTGGTTGATGTCTTTCGCGGGAGGCGGTGCAGGGATAGCGGCATACGGCTCGCCTTCCTTGTCGATATGTTCCCACATCGTCAGTACGATGCCTTTTTGATTCCACCAATCCAAATAATGCTTTTTGGATGTTTCAAAATTGATTTTCCATGTATTATTTTTCATACGTATGTTTTATAAATTGTTTTACTTAAATCCATTTCATCCGTACAGTTCACTGCTTCGGGATAAAACGGGATGCTCGCACCGTATTTTACAAATACAGGCATTTCTTCCAAAGAAACATGAACGGTTTTCAACCATTGTCCACCCTCAACAACTTCCCCTGAGAAAAAATGAACCCACCGTCCTTCGGGCAGATACACATCGCGGATGCCTTCGGCGTTCATCACAGGCGCTACCAGCAGGTTTTCTCCGAAATAATATTGATCGTCGATGTGCCGGCAGGTTTTATCTCCGGGATGATGCAGGTGAAGCGCCCGCAAGATCGGAAAACCTGTCTGTGTAGCGATTTCACTCTGTTGCAGCAAGTAAGGAATTAGTTGATAGCGCAGTTGCCACCACTTCCGGATGATGTCGGCAATGCGGGGATAATGCCAGGGTTCCCGTTTGTGCGAACCATGATAACGGATATGCGACGAAAAAACGCCGAACTGTGTCCAGCGGACGTAGAGCGTATCATCAATAATGGAATTCATAAAGTCGGGAACACTGTGAAAACCGGGTACGTCGTGACTCCAGAAAGCAAAGCCGGAAAGTCCGAGATGCAAGCCGCCTTTCAGCGAACCGGCCAGTCCGTCCCAGGATGAAGCTGCATCTCCTCCCCAATGCAGTGGATATCGTTGGCAACCGGCCCAACCGGCTCTCGCCCAGATAATACCTTCACTGGTTATTTCTTTTGTAATTTCGTAAGCCGCTTTTTGATAGAGCAATGGATATAAATTGTGGAGCTGCTTCGGTTCCATGGCATGATATACGGCTTCTAAATGAATATCTTCGCCGAAATCTGTTTTGATGCAAGCTACGCCCATATCCAACAGGGTTTTCAATAAGCCCTTGTACCATTCCGTCGCTTGAGCGGAAGTAAAATCAATGGTTCCGGCATAGTCCTGAACACTGAAATTCGAAGCACCCCGTATTTTCAGTTCACTCTTGCTGATGTAATTATTGGCAGCAGCTTCTTCGTATTGTTCGGCGTCGTAGGAAATATAGGGCAATTGCCACAAACTTACCCGAAATCCATTCTTTTTCAGGTCATGAATGAATTTCTCCGGATCGGGAAACCGTTTTTTATTGAATTTCCATTCGCAGAGCCAGTCGGTTTCAAACCAGCCGGTATCCAAATGAATCACGTCGCAGGGATAATTTTCTTTCCGCAACCGGTCGCAAATTTCGTTCACTTCATCGGCGGAAAAATAAGTCATCCGGCTCATCCAGACCCCGAAACTCCACAACGGCGGCATGGCGGGAAAACCTGTAAGTTGGCGGTAACCGTACAGAATTTCTTCGGGCACGTCGCCTCCGATCAGGAAAAAATCGAGCATAGGTTCTTCCGTCAGCAGTTGTACTGAGCGAATAGAATGGTCTGCCAGAGAAAATTTGGAGAAAGCCGTCGTATGCAAAAATAAGCCGTAACCTTCGCTTGAAAGATAGAAAGGGATATTTTTATACGTTCGCCGGTTATTGACTCCCTGTCCGTCCTGATTGCGCAACTGTACCGTCCGGCCCGACAAATCCATTTTGGAGAAACGTTCGCCCGTACCCATAAAGCATTCGTCGGGTTGAGCGTGAAAAGAGCAGGTGATGCGATGCGGTACGCCGTCTTTTTCAACAAAGGCTAAAGTGAATGCGTCGTGTCTTGTCGGGGAAAACATATCGTAAGGCGCTAAATGGACGTTTTTTTTTCCATCAGGGAAAAAACGTAGATCCAAACTCTCCTGCAGCTCCGGCTGTAAGTCGCTCCACCAGTCGGTTTCCGGTAGGCGAAAATCGATCGTTACTTTTTTGTTGCCGTCTTTATCTCTGATGCTCCATTCTGCTTTTTGCTTTTCAAAAGAAAGCGGACGGAACTGCAAACCGGAAGACAGCTCCAACATTTCCGAATTTTCTCGAATGCTTCCTTCCAACGCCATGGAAACACGTAGAATTTTTTCGCCATACGTTTTAATCCGCAGAGCGTAATTTTTGCGGACTACAGACAGGTCTGGCGTAATCTCGTTGGAATTGTTTTGTTTTTGGAACGGGACGGTTAACCAAATATCACCGTTCTGTTCACGGATATCCACAGGCTTGCAAGCTCGCCACAACGCCTCGCCTCCGTTCAGGTCTTCCGCGAAATCAAGGAAATCGAATAATTGATAATTTGTTTGTTTAGCCATTATGATTCAAACAATTGAGGCGGCCATTCGTAGCTGCCGGGTTTTAAGATCAGCTGCCTGTTTTCCCTGCCGAGAATTTGAAACCACACGACTCCCCGAGCATATTCCCTTACGGGTACAAGCGATGTGAAGCCGGCTGCCTTCAAACAGGCGTGAGCGGTAGCTCCGCCTTCGATAAGCAGTTCGTCAACCGGTGTCCGATTGATAATTTCGGCAGTGATTTTTGCCAATAAGTTCTTGACTTTTTCGGAAGAAACCGGATTGCCCTCTTCATTTTTTACCGCAATGATTAATTTCTTTTTCTGTTTAAAAATGAGTATGGTGTCTGTTATCCATTTCTCAAATTTTCCTTTTTTCGTCATCGTGAGGACGGAGCCGGAACCAATCTCTATCTGGTGGAACCATTGGTTTTTGCGAATGAATTGCTTGCTTGTTTCGTGTGTGCTGCCGCAGATCATCAGGGCGCTGTTTGATATTGGGAAGTTGGGGGCATGGGCTACATTGGGATTGACCGAAGGGAAATATACCGGCAAGCAGGCTTCGAAAAAGGCGGAGCCGCCGATGGGCAATACGCCGGGTTGAATTTGTTGTGCGTATTTTTCGTAATCTTTCCTACTTAGAATATCAGGGATGACCACTTCTCTCCCGACTCTTTCCGACAAGAGAGGAGCACCCGGATAGAGTATTTCGCGGACAAGGCTTGTTTTCGCAGGAAAATCAGGATCATCGGCAAATGTCGTATGATGCAAAGGTACTCCGTTGATAGAGTAGATACCG
>JAITMT010000392.1 GCA_031277235.1 Tannerella sp. | reverse complement strand
GTTGGTGTTTGAAATTGCAATAGCAGGGATTTCCGCTTCTTCTAAAAATTCTGCACCGATTAACGAAAAAATTTCGCCATAACTGCCTAAAACGATTGTCGGATTTCTGGTGATGAGATTTTGAATTGCCACTTCGGCAATGTGAATGTCGGATCTGTTGTCTGCAAAAACAAGCTCCACATTTTTCCCAAGTACTGTAGGGAAAAGCTCATGGGCAAGCTCAATTCCTCTTCTTTCGAGTTCACCATATCTCTGATGAGGTCCTGAAAGAGGTTGAAAAACACCAATTCTAATTACGGTGTCGAGATCTTCTTCTGTTTCAACAAACATTGCTCTGAAATTATTGAATGTTTCGCAACCGGTTAACAATAAAACAGTGAAAATAATCATAATACTTATCACTGTTGTTCTTTTTTTTCTAATTAAATTCATACCCTAAGGTCTCCTTTGCTCATATAATTATAAAGCTTTTTGCACAAAAGGTAAAGCCCTATGTTTTTTTTGAGACGCTTGCACTGCAAAAAAGAAGGGGAAAATAAATTTAAAAATTAATGCGAATCATACTTGACTAAAATAGTCCAGTATGATAACATTTAATTATGCCGATGAAAAAACGAAAAACATCGAGTATCTTGTATCGTTTTTCTGTCACTAAATTCTATATGTTGTTTGCTTTTTAGTAAACATAATATATAATATTTATGACATGTGCATTGTATCATTATACGAAATTAAGTTTGTCGGGCTGTTTTTCGCCTCAAAAAATTTGATTTGCTTACCGCACATGGTATATACAAAATAATTTATAGTCTCTCGGAATGAAAGAGAAAATTTAAGGATTTACAAAACAAACTAAGTAGTGCTGCAAATATGCGGCATGAAATGCACCTTGAAAAGTGAATATTATTCAAAAAGAATTGAAAAGAAAAATTTAACCTGAAAATATGCACGCCAAAATAGACATAGCCTTAGTTATGCGTTAAAATGGATATGTAGTTTTATGAGGCTTGCGCAACCAAACTTTTCAGAGAGGTTTCTTTTGGCAGGCCCCACGCATTGAGATGCTGTAACATCATGATGCAATAGAGGCGGCAATACCACATCTTAGATGATCGGTGTCTGCCGCTTTCTAATAGAAAGTCAATCTTAATGCGTTTGTTTGTTCGTTCAGCGGAAGTTCTTGCCTTGTATTCAATCTTCCATGCGTCACTGTCACGTGAAGGGATATTGAAAATCCGTGGATTGTCTTTCATTTGCAGATGAACAGTCCGCCCGTATTTTGCATCCGAGCAAGGGTTTGAACATTTGCAGCCGTGCGTTCTATTGAACATAGGGCAACGAAATTTTAACCTGTGCTTCTTCTTTTCGGAGCCGTCATGGCGCATTTTTCTGCCTGCCATGCAACGTGGTACGCCATCGCTACCAACCGTAAAGTCATTTTTGTATTTAAGCTTTATCCCGCGTTTTGCATTAAGGTCAATAAACGGTGTGATTCGATTCTGCCTACAATGTTCATAAATGGGCATGGCATCATGTGCAGAATCAAGAAGCAATTTAGTTGCACGATATTCCGGCAGAAAAGTTTTCATAGCAAAAAATGAATAGACAAACCCGAGGGAATCATGCCTTGAGGCGGGTCCGAACAAAGGAAATACCGGAAGGTCATTTTCCGAATCTGAGGCAGTGAGCATGTATAAGCCATAACCTGAGTAAAAGTAGCTTCTGGAAGAATCCCAACCTATATCACAATCAGGTTGAGAGTAATCCCTTTCGCAATCACAATTACGTATGCCATCATCAAAACATTTACAGGTACGCTTCTTTCTTTCTCTGGCAGAAGTGACAACGGGCATACCATCGCCTGCCAACGCGATTTTCAGTGGTGAAATTAATCCCTTATGTGCGGAAGTGTCAAGAAATTGTTCTTTGAAAATACTGAACAAAAGGGAATAAGGTTGGTCAGGAGAAACTGGGTTTTCAGACAGTTCTCTAATCAGTTTCTCAACGGTTATCTTGTCTGGCGGTTCTGCTTTCACACCTTTTTTAGTTGGTTTTTTCACTTTTTTCTTAGGTTTGCGTAAGTTCGGGGAAGAATTCTCATGTGCGGAAATCCACAAACGCTTGAAAAAGTCATAGAAAGTGCCAACCCCTGGGGTATCACCTACGTCGAAACCACTTGCGATTGCATAAAGCGGGCAGGTTTTCATCGCAGCAACCCAATCCGTGAATGACGTGATTTTGAACTCTAGCGCGAGCAAGACAGAGCGTAGCATGGAAGAAGGTAATCGCGGCTTTGGTCCAAGGACAGAATACCGAGTTTGCAGAAGCTTATCAATGTCAGAAAGGTCAAGGGCAAAAAAGGGCTCAAGGATATCCCAAACAGAATTGGGTATCGAAGAAGAATCAGAATAATATTCACGCAAGTTAGTTACAACATGATCCTGATATGCGGCATGGCCGCCGGGGTTAAATGGTAACATAAAAAATCGCCTCCAATCTTGAAAAATATTTTCCATTAATTGGCTGCGCCACATATTTTTAGTGGTTTGTCAAGTGTTTTTTAGAAAATAGTTGAAATATTTTTTAAAGAAAAGTGGGGGTTTTAATAAAAAACAGGAATCAAAACATTGTGAATTCAATGGCTAGAGATTCCGAGAGAGTATTTATTTCAAAGGAGGAACTCTTATGAAAAAGTGTCTAAGTGTAATTTTAGTGATAGTGCTTGTCTTATCCATTACTCCCACAGCACTTGCCAGTAGTGACGTGCGTGTCACTTTAGATGGTCAGCAGATTGTTTTTGATGTGCCACCACAGATTATTGACGATCGTACGATGGTTCCATTGCGAGCAATTTTCGAG
>JAITMT010000371.1 GCA_031277235.1 Tannerella sp. | reverse complement strand
TTATCGGACGGGAAAAAAATCAACGCAAGGGGCTACCGGCTCAATCTGGAGGGCGGCAGTTTCGAGCGCTTTAACGCCAATCCGGTCATGCTGTACATGCACAATGACGGCGAAGTCATTGGCAAATGGGAAAACCTTCGCGTCGAGAACGACCGGCTGATCGCGGACGCCGTTTTCGATTCGTCGGAAAAAGCCAGGGAAGTCGAAAGACAGGTTCTGGCGGGATTCCTGAAAGGGTGCTCCATCGGTATCATCATCAGGGAAATGCTATTCCTGGACGATGAAGCGGTTGTAAACAACTGGGAACTGATGGAGGCGAGTATCGTCTCCATACCCTCCGATCCCGGCGCCGTTGTACTGTACAACGAAAAAAGGGAAGTGTTGAATTTCAATTTTAGTAATAACAATCAAAAAACAGAAGAAAAAATGGCAGAAACAACTTTAAAACTGTCGCAAAAGACGGTTGAGAGTCTGAACCTGGGCGCCGACTACACGCCGCGGGACGTGGAAACGGCAGTCGCGGAAAAGGACAGGGAAATAGAAACGCTGAATGCCCGTTTGAAAGCCGTTGAAAAACAGGCGCAAACCGACTATCTGACCGCCGCCGTCAAATCCGGCAAAATATCGGAAACGGAACGTTTGTCGCTTGAAAAGATGGCTGAAAAGGGCGTGTTCGACGAGGTGAAGGCTATGATTGACGCAAAGCCGGAAAAGGCTTCGGCAACGCTGGCGGACAAGGTGCAGCAGTCAAATCTGACGGCAGGGCGCGAAACGTGGGACTATCTCAAGTGGATGAAGGAAGACCCGAAAGGGCTGCAAAAAATCAAAACGGAAAATCCGAAGGAATTTGAACGCCTGCAGGAAACGATTAAAAACGGATAAACGGGCGAACGTGTAAACGGATAAACGGGAAGTCCGTTCTCCCGTGCACCCGTTCACCCAAAATCATCAAATTTTCAAATTTTCAAATAATTAAATTAGCAATTATGGCTGGAGTATTTAAAGAAATTTTTACAAGCATCATCCTGTCGCTGTTCTACCCCGACGCATCGTGGCTGCAGGAACTGACAAGCATGGATCACATGGTTGACAACAACGCGATCAACCTGGCGGAAGTCGGCGCCGATCCCGACGTGGTCGTGGACAACAACGTGTGGCCTCTCGTGCCGTTGCAGCGGACGGATACGGGCATCAGAATCCCGCTGGCGACCTTCGACACGAAACCCACGCACGTTACCAACGTCGATGAAATGGAAACCGCCTACGACAAGGCGGAATCCGTCGTAAGGCAGCACACAAACACGCTTTACACCAGGGCGTGCAAATCCGCAGCCTATAACATCTCCCCGACGGCACACACGGCGGCAACGCCGTTGCTGAAAACGACCGGCGTGGCGAACAGCAGCGGGTACAAGGCATTGACGTACAACGACATCACCGATTTATCGCTGGCATTTGACAACGGCGATTTGCCGCAGCAGGGACGTATTTTGCTACTCAGTCCGCAGCACAAGAAAGACCTCAAAGTGGAGGACATCAAACTGTACAAGCAAATGATGACGGACAGGGAAATTGACGGCTTCAAAATCTACACGTTCACCGGCAATCCGAAATACAACGCCTCCACGGGCGCAAAAATGCCCTACGGATCGGCTACCGGAAATCCGTCGTCCATCGCCATCGTAACAAGTGAAGCGATGCGCGCCATGGGCACCATTGAAGGCGAACCCGAAAAACGCTGGGCGGACTATCGCGGCTGGCTGCTCGGATTCCAGATGCGCTTCGTGGCGTTGCCTTTCCGTGCGTTCGGCTATGGAGCGGTTTACAGTGATAATGCTTGATTTAGTGTGCAGTTATTAGAGTTTAGAGTGCAGTTATCAATGGACAATGGACAATTGACAATTGACAATGAAACAGTTAAACAACTAAACGGTTAAACAATTAAACAGTTAAACAACATTTCTATGAAACGATTATTTTTATTCATCATGCTGGCGTTCAGCATCGCGGTATTTTCCCAAACCGTTCCGGAACCCGATCCGCCTGTCCCGGAGGTGAAAACGATTGACGGAATTTTTGAAACCTTCTTCGCGCTCGTGGCGTTTATTCCGCTGGCAGTACAGACGCTGCGCAGACTGGTCATGCCCAACGCGGGCGGTCTGGGCGTGCAGATTTTCAGTTGGGTGGTCGGACTGGCTGTAACCCTGGTCGGCTGGTGGTTTCATCTGGGATTCCTGGACGGTTTAAGTATCTGGATGGCGTTGCTGTATGGCACGGGAGCGTGCCTGGCGGCAAACGGCATTTTCGACACGGGCATCATAACGGCGATATTCAGCCTGTTCGAGAAACGGAAGAATGTGTAGTTGTTGAGATGTTGAGTTGTGTAGTTGTTGAGCCGTCCGGCTCTCAACGGTTAAACAACTAAACACCTGAACAATTAAACAGTTAAACAGACAAAATCTCTACTTTTTCATAATTCTTTAATTTTAAGTTGGTACTTTTTTTATCTTTGGGGAAAAGCCTCCCCTGCGGGGAGAGGCTTTTCTTTTAATCTTCAAATTTTCAAATCATTATAAAAATGGCAAAGAAAAATGTTAAAACAGATCAAGAGGTGGTTGAACAGCCTGAAACGGTTGTACCGCCAATACCGGAAGGAACAGGAGACGCCGGTTCCACGCCGGCAACGCCGGAGCAACCTGATGGAGACGCGCAGAAACTTCAAGTTCAGCCCGAACAGGGTAGTGGTGAAGCGCCGGATGGTAAAGAAAATCCCGGACTGGATTCTGGCATTCAAGCAACGTCAGTTATCCCGGAAGGGAGTGAAACTGGTGATCAGCCGGTAAAACCGGATGAAAACGAGTCTGCTCTCCACGAGGCAGTTAATGTGCCACTGTTAAAAATGGAAGCGGAAGAAAAAACGGAACTGCGAAACAGGATTGCAAAGGAGGTTTTTGAGAAAAACGCCTGCAAAGTGCTGTATTTCACGGCTGACATGATTCCCTTCTTCGCGAAGGCTGATGCAATCAATCACGGTGCAAGAACGTTGAAGGACGATACCGTCGTAACCGTAAATCGCGAATGACATGGCGCTGAACGGATTACCAAAAGTTACGATTGACTACGGCAACGGCGCGCTGGGACAGACCGTTTCGAGCGCGGACGGTTTGCTGTGTCTCGCCGTTTGCGGAGCAACGACCGTTGCCGCTACGTTTTCCCTGGCGCAGGAGTACAGCCTCCGCAGGATGTCGGATTTGGAGCCGCTGGGCGTAACGGAAGCGAACAACCCGCTGCTCTACCAAACCGTGAAGGATTTCTACGCGGAAGCGCAGGAAGGAACGCGGGTATTTATTGTCGGCTACCCGGACACGCTGAAAATGTCCGATGTGCTTAATAAGGACAGCCCCTATCTGCGCAGCATCATCGAGGCAACCAACGGCGAACTCCGCGGGCTGGTCGTTACGTCCGTGCCGGGTGCCAATCCTACCGTTACCGACGGCTTGGACAGCGATATTCCGGCTGCCCTGCTGAATGCGCAGGGTTTGGGCGAATGGGCGCGGACGGTACGCTATGCGCCGGTATTCGTCATTCTGGACGGACTGAATTTCAGCGGAAATGCGTCCGACCTGAAGGACTTGAAACTGGATTCCAATTACCGTGCTGCCGTTGTTATCGGTTCGATAACCGCCGGAGCCGCCAACCAGGCGGTCGGACTCGTTGCCGGACGCATCGCGTCGGCGAGCGTTGACCGCAACATCGGTCGCGTATCCGACGGAGCGCTGAACGTGCTGACCATGTTTGCCGGAAGTACTCCAATCGAAAAGGCGGACACGGAAACGGTTTACAACAAATCCTACATCACTTTCAGAACGTTCACCGGCGTGTCCGGCTATTTCATTTCCGACGGTCTGATGGCAACGAAGGAGACGGACGACTACAATCAGCTGACCGCCGTCCGGACAATAGACAAGGCGGCGCGCATCGCGTATGCCGTGCTCGTTCAGCAGTTGCTGGACAAGGTACAGGTCAAGTCGGACGGAACGATGTTGCAGCCGGTCATTGTATCATGGGAGCAGATCATCGAAAACGCCCTTGCCGCCAACATGACCGCCAACGGCGAACTGTCGGACGACGGCGGCGACAACGGCGTGCAGGTTTATATCAATCCGGAACAGGACGTAATGGCAACCGGCACGATTGAGGTGGAAATCCGCGTGCGTCCCTTCGGATATGCGCGGTACATCAAAGTGTTGCTGGGATTCACCGTGAATAATTGATGTGTAGTTGTTGAGTTGTTGAGTTGTTGAGACGTTCAAGGTTCAAAGTTTAATGATTTAACAACTAAACGATTAAACAACTAAACAGTTAAACAACCAAACAGTTAAACAGTTAAAAAAAATGAACGGATATCAAATCAACGGACGCGAATATGAATGGGCGGACATCAGCCTCATCGTTGGCGGCGTGCCCATTATCGGATTCCGGGCGGTTTCCTACAAGCGCGCCCGTGAAAAGGAAGCGATGTTTGCCAAGGGACGGAAGGCGCACAGCATCCAGTCCGGCAACGAAACGGTCGAAGGGAGTCTTACCTTCACGCAAAGCCAGTTGGAGGCTCTGGAAGCGGCAACCGGCGGCAATTTGCTGACGGCAAAAGTGGACGTAGTCGTGTCCTACGGCGCGGAACTCAACGCCGAATCGGTAGCGTCTTCGGCAATTTCGACCGACATCATCATCGGCGTGGACTTCACCGAATACGAAAAGGGAATGCAGCAAAACGACAAGTTTATGGAAATAGAATTGCCGTTTTTGGCGCTGGATATTAAGAACAAATAAAAGGATAAACGGGTGAACGTGTAAACGGATAAACGGGAAGTCCGTTCACCCGTGTACCCGTTTACCCAAAATTTTCAAATTTTCAAATCATCAAATTTTCAAACATCATGTCAGAAAATAAAACCGACGCAAGTCAATTGGTTGGAACGGCGACAGCCGGACAGATCGCCGACTGGAAAAGGAAACACGGCGACATATTCAAGGCGGAAGTGGGCGACAGCGTCTGCTACCTGAAAAAGCCGGACAGGAAAACGATGTCCTACGTGGCGACGCTCGGAAACAATCCGGTACGCGCCAACGAGGCTTTGTTGCAGAACTGCTGGCTCGGAGGCGACGAAAGCATCAAAACCGATGACGACAAGTTTTTCGGCGTGTCGGCAAAACTCAACGAAATCGTCGAAATCAGGGAAGCCGAAATCTCAAAGCTTTAGCGTCAGCGCGGCAAGTAGCCGCCCGCAACGGGATTCTGCAAATCAACGCGCAACTGCGCTATTACATGCACATAGACGATCCCGACGCGCTGACGGACGAAGAATGGGCGACGCAAGCCGAACTGTTAAACTGGATCAGGAGAAGGGAAGCGGGGAAGAACGGGTGAACGGGAGAACGGATAAACGGGAGAACGGGCTAACGACTAAACGATTAAACGACTCAACGATTAAACGATTAAACAGGCAGAAATGAGCAACATCATCACATACACGCTGCTTTTGCAGGATCGGATGTCCGGAATCCTGCAAAAGGTCGGCGTCTCCGCGAATCAGTCCAGAAAGGGCGTTGATGACCTGGGGAAATCCGCTAATAACCTGAACAAGGTGAATGTTGGCGGATTCCTTTCGTCCATTGGCAAAATTGCGGGCGTGCTTGGCGTGGGCGTTTTATTGGGAAAAACCATTAAAACGGGTATGGAACAGGAGATGCGCAACACGTCCTTTGAAGTCCTTTTCGGCGGCGTGGACAATGCCAAAAAGATGATTGACGAAATTTCCGGCTACGCCGCCAAATCTCCTTACGGAAAAGTCGGGCTGAGCGAGGCAACACAGATGATGGCGGGTTATCAGATCGCACAGGAGAAAATCATACCGAATCTGAAAATGATTGGCGATATCGCGATGGGCAATGAGGATAAATTTAAGTCGCTTTCGTTATCTTTTGCCCAGACGTCATCCGCCGGAAAATTGACGGGAGAAAATCTCAATCAGATGATTAACGCGGGCTTCAATCCGCTGAGCGAGATGGCAAAAACAACCGGCAAAAGTATTTCACAACTGAAAGTTGAAATGGAAAAAGGAGCCATTTCCACGGAAATGGTTACGGCAGCCTTTCAGAGCGCAACCGGTCCGGGCGGGCTGTATTACGACATGGTTAACAGAATTAACAATACGGTCGGCGGGCAGTGGGCGGCAGCGCAGGAAAGCATTGCCGAAAAACTCTTGAGCCTGTACAACAATGTTTTACAGCCGGTTTTGCTACCGGCGTTGAAACAGTTTAATCAGTTCCTGGAAGATCCGATCGGTTCAATCGGGCGATTGGTGGACAAATTCACCACCGATTTTCCGGTAATAACGGGGCTTATTGTCGCCGCAACGGGAGCGCTTCTGGGCTACAGGGCAGTTCTCTTCTCCATAACGGTCGCCCATCTTGCCGTTGCGGCATGGACGAAAATATTGGCGGCTTATGAAATTGTCGTTTTTGCCGTGAAAAATGCAACAAGCATCTGGGCAGCGGCACAATGGCTGCTGAACGTGGCTATGGACGCCAATCCGGTAGGGGTGATTATAGCCGCCGTTGTAGCTCTGATTGCCGTTATCGTTTTCCTTGTCAAAAAAATCAATGGCTGGGGCGAAGCATGGAAACATACGGTAAACGGTGCAAAACTGATTTTCCTGGCTTATGTGGAATATGTGAAAGCCTCTTTCAATACGGTTGTGGACGGAATCATGATCGGCATCAACAAAATCAAGGAAGGCTGGTATTCCTTCAAGCAGGCGGTCGGAATCGGCGACAGTTCGGAAAACGAGAAAATGCTGGCACAAATCCAGGCGGATACCGAAGCGCGCAAACAGTCTATCGCCGACGGATGGAAAAAGACGGCGGACTTGACCAAACAGGCGGGACAGGAGTTTGTCAATGCCGCCAAAAGTTTCAGTTGGGGAGACGCTACTTATAGCGGGGTTGCCGCCGAAATAGGGAAGAAAATGGGCATTTCTCCCGCCGGCGTCCCCGGAACGGAAAACGCCGCCGCAGTCGCGGGAATGGGTGAAGGTGGAGGCATGGGCGGAGGCAAAGGCAAAGGCGGAAAGACTGGTATGGGCACCGCCGAAAGCATCGCTACCGGCGGCACGAAAACGACGCACATCACCGTCAATATTGCGGAAATGGGCAACGACATGAAAATCTACGCCAACAGCCTCCGGGAAGGCGCCGCCAACATGCGCGACATGATTCTGGACGAATTGACAAGGGCGCTTTCGATGGCTCAGGGACAGGCGGTTTAATTGACAATGGATAATTGACAATTGACAATGAATTAACGCCTAAACAGTTAAACAACTAAACGGTTAAACAGAAAAAAATGGCATTCAACACAATCTTCACGAAAAACGACCGGATAACGGTGCGGGACGCAAGCGACCTGGTACAGTCGGGACAGCCGGTAGCGATGGTTTTGCCGCTGTCGTTCCGGTTGCCGGACGGATCGTGGTGGCTGTTCCCGATTGAGCCGCTGATTTCCGTTTCCGGCAAAAATACGGTTATCCGGCGCAATGTTGCCAAGTCGGAGAAACGCGGAACCATCAAGGAACGCTGGGCGGAGGACGATTTGCAGATTAACATTCAGGGTGCGCTGATACATCCGGATTTGCACACTTACCCTACGCAGGACGTTACAGCCCTGACGCAAGCCATCACGCAGCGCACGGCGGTCGAGGTGAAAAACGAACTGCTGCAACTGCTGAACGTGCATCAGATTGTGGTCGAAACGTATTCACTCCCCTTTTCCAAGGGCGAAAACGTGCAAAACTACACGATAGACGCCTATTCCGACGACTTGTACGAACTTTTTATTGAAGTGAAAAATGAGGGATAGGGGAAGGCAAAGGCGGAGGTCAATTTTCAAATTTTCAAATCTTCAAATTCAGAATTGAGTCATGCTTGAGATGATACACGACATACAGATTGGAAACTACAAACTGGGATTGCTCCAGTCGGTAGAAATTCACAAGTCCGTTGATTTGCTCGCGGACACGGCTGTCATTGTCGTGCCCGGCGTTGTTTACAACCAGTCGCTGGATATTGAAGACAAAGTGAAAACCGGCGACGCGGTCAGAATTGCATTTGGATACGACGACAGCGTGATCGTCGAGTTTGAAGGCTTTTTGCAGCGCATAGACACGGACGACAGCAGTCTGACGTTCAACTGCGAGGACGGCATGTTCCTGATGCGCAAACCGGTCGCGGACAGGGAATTGAAAAATACAACCGTGAAAGCCATCGCCGAATACCTGCTGGAAGCCCCCTCCAACTCCCCCTCAGGGGGAGGGTTCACGCTGAACTGCACGTATGACATCACTTACGAAAAATTTGTGATAAAAAACGCCAACGCCTTCGACGTGCTGCAAAAATTGCAGGACGACACGAAAGCCAACATCTACATGAACGGCAACGAGTTGAATATTCATCCGGCATACGTGGAAAAGGGCGGTGACGTGTATTACGATTTTGCATTAAATATCGAATCCTCCGACTTGAAGTACAGGAGCACGGACGACCGGAAATTCGAGGTTGCGGTCGAAGGCATCGGTCTGGACGGAAAGCGGAAAACGGTAACGGTCGGTACCACCGGCGGCGAAAAGCGCACGGTAAAGGTATTCAACGTAATGGACGACGCCGCCCTGAAAAAGCGCGGCGAGGAGGAACTCAAATACCTGTCGTATGACGGCTACGAAGGCAGCATCACCGGCTGGCTGGTTCCCTACGCGGAACCGACCTTCTCCGCCCACATTCACGACCGGGAATACGAGTACAAAACAGGCTCCTACTATGTCGTTTCGGTTACAACGACCTTTTCCGAAAGCGGCGGCGCACGGAAAGTGGAGTTGGGTAGAAAAGTAAGTAATTAATGTTTAGAGTGTAATTTTCAAATCTTCAAATTTTCAAATTCATGGACAGATACAGACGCATATCGGAATTGATGAAGGGCTTCCGGCAGTCGGGACAGGTGTTTTTTCCGGCGACGGTTGAAAGCGTTGAAGGCGCGACCTGCACCGTGAAAATTGACGGATTGTCCATTTCCGACGTCCGCCTGAAGGCAACTGCCACGAAAACAGCCAATCAGATACTGCTGACTCCCGCCGTCGGAAGCGATGTGCTGATCGGCTCCTTTTCGGGCGATTTCAGCAATCTATTCGTGCTGACCGCCGACGTGATCGACACGGTCGAAATCACCTGCAACGGACAAAACCTCATGCAGTTGCTTTCGCAGTGGCTGCAGGCGCTCGCGCAGGCTCAGGTGATAACGCCCACCGGAACCGGCACGTTCGATCCAGCGACCATAGCGACGTTTACACAACTTGAAAACCTTTTCAAAATGATGTTTAAATAGTGTTTAAATGAAGGAAAAAGGAATTTTATTAAAACCCGAAAATTTCGACCTGGACATTAAAGTCGTTCGGGACGGGCTTGGAAAAATATCGCAGGGCTTGTACATCGGCGACGTAACGAAACAGAACACCGCTGTGATCCTGTACATGCAGCCGGGCGAATGGAAGGAACAGCCGACCGTTGGCGTCGGGATTGACAACATCCTGCTGGATAAGGATTATTTGCTGTACAAGCACAAAATCCGCCAGCAACTGGATGCGGAGGGAATGCAGGTTAATCACCTGGAAATTAACGGTCAAAACATCGAAATCAATGCAAATTACAGATAAATATGAAATTCAAAAATTTGAAAATTCGATGATTCAAAAATTTTCAAATTTTCAAATTTTCAAATCGAAAAAAACATGCAGGTAATTGCTAAACAGGGACAGTGGCTGGGCGACGTCGCCGTGCGCGAATCGGGCAGCATCGAGGCGATTGTTGAAATGGCAATCCGGAACAGCGTCGCCATCACGGACAAGATCGTCGCCGGTACCGCCTTTTTGAAACCGTCGCCGATCAACCGCCGCGTGATGAATTACTATGAAATCAACGGCATTTATCCGGCAACGGGAGCCGACGCCATGAACCGCGGCGGCATCGGATACATGGGAGTGGAAATCAATTTTACAGTGTCGTGAATTTGAAGGCAAAGGCGGAGGCAGAGGCAAAGGAGACAACAACTAAACGATTAAACAACTAAACGGTTAAACAGCAAAAAAAAAACAGATGGAAAGGATTTGGAATATATTGTCAAGTTGGCTGATTTATGCCGCAGGTGCTGTTCTGGCATACAACCACGAACTGGTGGGAATCGGCGTGCTGTTCCTTTTCTTCTTTGTTTCGGATTTTTTCACGGGCTTGTTCGCCTCTCTGAAACAGGGAAAAGGGTTCCAGAGCAGCAAGGCTCGATGGTCGTTTGCCAAGGCGTTTTCCTATCTTGGAACGTTCGCGGTCATCGTTTTCCTGGGAACAACCCTGAAAAAAATGGAAGTGTTTATGAACGTGCTGAACGTGGCGGTCTGGTCTGCAACCTGGTTTGAATGTATCAGCAATCTGGAAAATTTGCTGATTCTTTTTCCGGGCAACCGGTTTTTGAAGTTCATGCACTTTATCCTGGCAGTCGAATGGGTAAAAAAGATTCCGGGACTGAGCGAGTTTTTGAAGGAAGAAAAATCTAAAAAATAAACGGACATGAGAAAAATAGACAAAATAATCATTCACTGCGCAGCGACCGGAGAAGGTCAGCCGTTTACAGCAAAAGACATAGATTCCTGGCACAAACGGCAGGGCTGGAAAGGAATCGGCTACCACTACGTGATTCTGTTGGACGGTACTGTTGAGACCGGACGCCCGGAATCCGAAACCGGCGCGCATACCGTCGGACAAAATCCGCATTCGATCGGAATCTGCTATATCGGCGGTCTGGATTCCGCCGGAAAACCAAAAGACACGCGCACGGACGCACAAAAGGCGGCGATGCACAAACTCGTTGCCGGCCTGCTGAAAAAATATCCGGGTGCAACCGTTCACGGACACAACGAGTTCGCCAACAAGGCGTGCCCCTGTTTTGACGTAAAAAAAGAGTTTTCGACATGAAGAAGTTCGCCATTATACTGTTATCAATTTTGGTGCTGACAGCCCTGTTTGGCTGCAGGACAATTCAATACGTGCCGGTAGAAAGCACGAAAATCGAATACCGCGACAGTTATCTTCACGATTCCATTCACGTCGTGGACTCCGTTGTCATCCGGGAAGGCAGGGACACGGTGCAGGTTGAAAAGTACCGGTTCATGTTCTGGAACAAACTGGTTTTCGACTCCGTCTTTATCCGCGATACCGTCCGCGTTCCCTACCCCGTGGAAGTCGAAAAGCCGGTAAACTACATCTCCGGCTGGCAAAACTTCCAAATCTGGTCGGGACGCATTCTGCTCGGCTTGCTGGCTCTGTTTTTAATCTTCAAATTCTCAAATCCTCAAATTTTCAAAAAATGACAATCGCTGAACTGAAAAAAACAATGACCGACGCCTTTATTGGCGAACAGGTGATAAAAGACGCTTACGGTTTGCTCCCCAATCTAACGTTTGAGGATCAGTTTTCGACCGTTTCGATAGAAAACATCCTGTTTACAAACGTTGCAACCGGCATTTTTGTGTTGCAGGAAATGTTCGAGCGGCACAAACTGGATATCGGGGAGTTGCTGAAAGTGCAGCGCGCCGGTTCCGCGGAGTGGTATGCGTGGAAGGCGTTGCAGTTCCGGCTGGGACAGCCGCTCATCCCCGGCAGCGACCAGTACGACGATACGGGACTGACGCCCGCACAAATCGCGGCAATGCAGATTGTCAAGCAGGCGTCCGCAACCGAAGCGCAGGATCGCAGCGTGCTGTACATCAAAATCGCGAAGGAAACAAACGGCGAACTGACGCCGCTGGATTCCGGCGAGGAACAGGCTTTTACGGACTACATGCACCAGGTGAGTTTTGCCGGCGTGCGCTATTTCGTCATCAATCAACCGGCGGACGACATGAATTTGACGATGGATATCTATTACGATCCGCAGGTACTTGACTCGCACGGTCGGCGGCTGGACGGAACAAACGACGCGCCGGTACCGGAAACGATACGCGGCTTCCTGAAATCGCTGCCGTTCAACGGCGAATACAGCAACCAGGCACTTGTGGATGCGCTGCAACGCACGCCCGGCGTAGTCATCGCCGAGTTGAAGTCGGCAAAAAGCCGCTACGGTCTCTTTACGGAATGGCACGCCATTGATGCGCGCGAAATTCCATTTGCGGGATACTACACCGTCGGCGATGCCGATTTAAACCTTGTGTTCCGGATTTAATGGACAATTGACAATGTAAAGATGAACGTCTAAACAACTAAACGGTTAAACGCCTAAACAGCAAACATCAATGAGAAACTTCTACAAATTCAACGCCGAACATTTCGGCATCCTGCTGACTCCGGTACGCTTGCGCCGACCGCTGTTTCTCGCGCTTTTGGGAGCGATGATGAAGCCGGTTGACGGTTTCCGCGCCTCTTTTGCAGCCTACGTTGATAACGTTGTTGGCGAAAACAAGGGGCAGGTGTGCCAACTGGAACGGGTATTGAACGACCGTTTCGATCCCGTCCAGCGGCGTATCTACATCGAAAATACGGACATGCCCATCAACACGGCGCTACTGTGGCGCACGGCGATGGACATGCCCTGGTACCTGCCGCGCGCCGACAATCCGGCGGAGCCTGTACGCCTCTACCGCAACGGGAAAATGGGCGACGACGGTTTCGACTTCTACGTGGTCATTCCCTTCCCGTTCGTGTTCGGCGAGCGGGATGAAATAGACTTTAAAAACATTTTAAACGGCAATAAAATTGCATCTAAACGGTATCGGTTGAGAATAGGATAAGGCAAAGGCTGAGGCAAAGGCAAAGGCAAAAAGTTACCCGCCTCCGCCTAACAGTTAAACAACTAAACAGTTAAACAATTAAACAACAAAATATGGATACAATACAATTTATCAAACAGGACAGTTTTCCGCTCACATCGGACGTGATGGAGAAACTGCAGAGCATCGCCAAGATGTCAGGCAACCTGGCGGCAATACTGGGACCTCCGGTCGTGAATTTTATAGTCAAGGGCTGCGATCCCGACGGAAACGGCGACATCCAGCCCGGCGTCGTGTCAATCAACGGCGAACTGATGCCTTTTGCCGGCGGCACGCCCCAAACACACGTGGAAGTGGTCGAAACCTCCGAAACGATGTCGGCTTTCGGAAACTCCTACCCCGGCGCCATCATCACGCGCATGGCGCAGTTTTCGCCGACCGGCACGCATCCGTGGATGGATTTTCAGAAGATGTCGGATTTTCTGCTGAATCTGCGCAACACCGTGGACACGATAGTTACCGTACCGGTGGGATGCATCCTGCCGTATGCCGGTAAAAATGCACCGGCGAAATATCTGTTCTGCAACGGACAGTATGTGAGCAAATCCATCAGTGATTTATACGGCGTTTTGAAGGCGGGCAACCCGAACCTGCCCGAACAGGGCGACACCTTCCAGGTGCCCAACCTTCGCAGAGCCTTTCTGCTCGGCTATGATCCGGGTCATATAGACTACATGTACCAGGGAATGACGGGCGATGTTCCGAGCAGCACAACGCCGGCAGGAAACACGCACTATTTTACGTGCGATTTTATCATCAGGGCACAGAAGTAGGAGGCGGAGGTGAAAGGCAAAGGCAGAGGCGAAAGGCAAAAGGCGGTAGTCTCTCTCCTTAGCCTTAGCCTTAGCCTTAGCCTCAGCCTTAGCCTCAGCCTTAGCCTCAAATCCTCAAATTTTCAAATTTTCAAACAAATATGATACAGACACTGGCAACCATATTCAGCTGGTTCGAAACCGGAGACTTCCCGACCGAACAGCAGTTCCGGGACACGTTTTCGTCGTTCTGGCACAAGCACGAAAAGATACCCTATTCGCAAATCAGCGACGGGTTTAACGAAGTAACAACCCTGCAGGATTTCCCGACGGACAAGTCGCTCATCGTCGTTACGCTGACCGCGGACACGCCGTTTTCTCCTGCCGGAGGAACCGTCAAAAACCACATGACTATAATCATTAAAAATGAGGCAACAATACCGGTAACGGTAACGCTGCCAACGTCGGCAGAATGGGTGAACTGGGACGGCACGCAGATAGACATTCCCGCCGGAGGACTGGCGGAAATGAATGTCGTCAAGGCGGACGTCAATTACATCATGTTTAAGGTCAAAAACCAGTGATTGGAATGTTCAGGTGTTGAGTTGTTTAGTTGTTGAGTTGGCGACTAAACAGTTAAACGGTTAAACGACTAAACAGTTAAACAATTAAACGATTAAACAATTAAAAATCATGAACGTATTATTACGCAGGCGTCAGTTTTTGGGAATCAAGATGGTAACGGTAACCTTCAACGGTAACGGAGGCGTGCTCCAGTCCGGAGATGAACAGGTAAAAGTGCCGCAGGGTACGCTGTGGAAAAATGTGCCGAAGCCGGTGTACTCCATCGGCGGGGGAGCCACCAAGCAGGGCGGGTTTACGCTGGTTCAAAATGATGACAACACGGTTATTGCCGATACGGACGCTGTCGTGTCGGACATGACGGTGTTCGCGTCGTTTACGGTGGTTGAAATCGGCGTGATTACGCATCTGGGCGAGATTCTCAGCGCCCAGGGTTGGATTGACAAATACGGGGACAGCATGTTTACGTGGACGGGGAGTTACTGGATTCAAAACAGCGCCGTTTCCCGCGATAACCTGATCGAGTTTATTTATTTCAAACTGTCGGACACAAAGGCGTTTGCGCTTATGAGCGACGCCAATATCCTGTATTTCCGGGATCAGGCGGGTAAAGGGGGAAATATTGGACCGGGTGGCACGGACTGGTGGCAGTACATGAACAGTTACAACGGATTTGATGCGCCGCGGTTTGACGACACCGCACCCGTCAATGGAGACGGCACGGTTATTCCCGCCACGGAATTTGCACATCCGCTGTCGTACGATCCGCCGTATCCGTTCACGGAAAACACGAAACCGCTGAACACGGCAAAACTGGAATGTCTGAGAAATTACGACGAAGGGAAAAAGTGGTTTGACACGATGCGCGGCGCGCTTGCGGGCGTTACGGGCGCGAACAATACGACGGGTACTCCGGTTCTGGATGCCATTGCCTCGTTTACGAACGGGATGCAGATTATGCCGGGTGATTTCCGGCTGGCGAGTCCGTATGAACTGTCCATCATTTGCAGCGACAGTTCCAAGCAGAAAGTCAGGAATCTCCTGAATACCCTGACTGACTGGAAGAGCGTCAATGCCACTCCGAACAGGCTGAGCAACCGGTATTTCGGATGGACTTACCGGGGAAGCGACACGTCTTACGGATGGGGAACCCCGCGGGTTGATTTCAATACCCATTTCACCATATACAACAAGTCCAGCCAGGACATGGGATATTATTTGATTTCTACCCTGCTGATTTGCGGGAGTTCGTGGGTGATGCAGTCCTCGAACTCTACGCGCCAGCAATATCAGTGGACAAGGGATCATATCTATGGAGACGTTCTGGCGTGCTGGAATTTCCTTACGAATGACTGGGCGAGGAGTTTTGACAGGGTTGACGGTACGGTTACTTCTCCGTTGCAGGATACGTTAAGAAAGTCCGACGGTTTTCTTTTTACTCCCAATAACGGAGATTTTCTGTCTGTCGTGGCGGATGTTATTCATTTGTTTTGAGGCGACAAAAAAAAACGCCTCCGACTTGTAAAAACAGTATCTCACCACATATTTATACAAAGGGCAAGCCCACAGCGCCGGAAGCGTAAAACTTCTTTGCTGTGGACTTGCCTCTTTTTTATGTGGTGAGACCGCAAAGATACGAATAATTTTTTAAATGTTTCAAATCTTCAAATAAAAATTTTCATGCAAACTCCCCTTACCTATTACGGCGGAAAGCAGCGGATGCTCAAACATATACGTCCGCTTGTACCGCCCCATTCTCTGTATTGCGAACCTTTTGCCGGTGGCGCGGCACTGTTTTTTGACAAGGAGCCTGTCAAGGTTAATGTGATTAACGACTTGAACGCCGAATTGATCACATTCTACCGCGTTCTCTCCGTCTGTCCCGATGAATTCAGGGAACTTGTCCGGCAGACGCTGCACAGTCGCGACCAGCACGTCCACGCCTGGCACATTTACAATCATTCGGAATTTTTTAACGACGCCCGGCGTGCATGGGCGGTTTGGATTTTGTCAAAACAGGGATTTGCCGGGCAAATGTCCAGTTCGTTCGGTTTTGACCGTTCGGAAGGACGGCATTCCGGGAAGATACAAAACGCCAAATCCATCATTGATGACGAAGGTTTAAAACGCCTGCTGGAACATGCAACGATCGAATGCGACGATGCTTTTGCCATCATTCGCCGGTACGACTGCGCGGACGCGTTCCACTTCCTGGATCCGCCCTATGTAGGCTCCGACATGGCACACTACACGGGTATGTTCAACGAGCAAAATCTTGAAGAATTACTCTACCTGTGCACAAGTCTGAAAGGAAAGTTTATGCTGACGATGTATCCGAACCGTGTTATTCGCGAATATTCGGACAGATGCGGATGGCATATCCACACTGTTGAACGGCAGGTATCAGCCTGCAAGGCGGAACATCGCCGCCGGCAGGAAGAGTGGATGGTCATGAATTATGACGTGTAGGAAAAAGTTCGGGCGATAGCAAGAGCAGCGTTTTTTACAAAAAAAATGTACATTTTGTTTTCTATTTCTGTACTTTTTGTTTTGGCGATTATACAATGATCCGTAAATATACGATAGTGATACGAAAGCAATGTGAATAAGAAAGCGAAATCGTCTTTTGCCGGACAGTCATTTCCTTGTCCATACAGGTGAAAAGCGGATCAAAGAATGGTTTTGGCCTGATTGTTTACGGGGATAAATGTTGACTGTTTCTGTTTTAACCACCGTTCAACTGCGTTTTCATTGTCTGTGCTGCGCACGCAAAGAAAACTTGGTTATTAGGTGCAGGCATTATTCTTTTGAAATACTTATTTTACTTAAATTATCTCTTCCCGATGTAACAAGCCCTTTTAGATTATCCCATTCAGATGAAAAAATAAATTCATTTTTATCTCGTTTATATTTGAAAAAAGTGATATAATCATCCAATTGTATTTTGTTAGTTTCATATTCAAGATTGTATTTATCTTTATGCCTCCCATAAAAACCAACAATTTGTGTCAAATATCCAATATAATCTCCTGAATTTTCCCATCCCGAAATGATAATTGCAGAACTAGTTTCTTTTGCATCATTCCTCAAAATATCGGACTTTACTTTTTCAGTATTTTTCTCAATACTAATCTTTTGGTTCTCTTGTTCAGTGTGTTGCCAATAACCTAATAATGATATAGTACATATAACAACACATCCAAAAATGACTCTTTTTGACTTTTTCGACTTTAGTTGAGACAATCCAAATCCAAAATACTGTAGAATAGTAATAAGGGAAGCAAGGCTCCCAAGACTTCCTATAATAAAAGCAAATATTCCTTTCATATTCTGTTACTTATTTTTATATAAAAACTCATTATTCAATCTCCGTTTATGCTGTCGCCAGCTTACACCTAATTTGGTGGTGCTTCATACAAGCAGAGGAGCAAAAATGTTTGGGTGGGAGATAAACTTTCAAATTCCCACAAAACTGTCTGTCGAAATACACCCTCGCTTGCGTGAAACCACTCGTTGGTTGCTGCCGCATCCCATTATGCTTATCTTGCTTGTTTCTAAAAAAATAAACTTTCATTGTCAAAATAACTGCCTACCCGTCTTTGTATATGTTTCTCTTGGGTAAATTGAATTCCTATTTTTTTTTCTCTTTGATTTAAAAAGTAGTCATGATTAAAAGAATATATTTCAATCCTGTCATCTAAAATAACATGAAGATGATTTTCGTAATTCAAAGACCTCGGATAAACACGCCATCGTGTTATAGGCCCAGGAATAGTCACACAATTCCCGTCACTTTGGGCCACTACTAAGGCATTCTCACATTCAACAATGTTGCCAAAATAAGATGTACCACCATTTATTATTTTTCCTTTCCACTCTTGAAGATTAATGGATTCTAAACGAGTAAAACGTTCTTCTCCTTCTTCTTTGGTATAATTATTATACTTTATTATTTCAAACCCTATATCAGTAGCTCTGTATATCTTGTCTTCAATTCCCCAACTAATAAAGTGTTGCGTATTTTTAATGTTAAAAATTTCTTGGTCATTAATATCTTTTTCGTAGTCTCTAAGTGGTTTTTTTTCTTGGTTTATATTCCACTTAAACATTGCCAAAAAAGATTTATCAACTAAGGAAGTGTTGTAAATATTTAAATACGAATAGTTTGAAAATGACGAGTGTTTTTCACTAATTTGAAAAATTGGTCTTCCCTGCTCAATCCGTTTTAGATTGCTTGGTAAACTTGAAGCCATATTTAATTCAAATAAGCCCTCATTACCGCCAGATAGTGCCAATTGTGGATACTTGTTTGCTTTAATTGAAAGCAGATTACAGTCCCAAAGTTTAGACGGTTTTGAACTGACTGGAAATTTCTCAGATTTGGCTCGGTGAGCAGAACTTGAAAATAGTCCTTGTTCATGAATAAAGTAAAGTTTGTTACTGTATATTTCTGTGTCGGTTGGTAAAATTTTTGTCGGAGTGTCTTGTTGTCCAAATAGAAATTTTTCTAATTGCCTTTCTGTCAATTGAAAAATGGGTTCTGTTATTCTGTTGAATTTATCTATAAGTAAATTTTTAAATTCCTCGTCTTTGAATAATTCGATCAATGAGGATTTATATAAATAGTTCCCATCTAAGAAACAAAAAGTCATAGCAATTTTATCAGTATCTTTTTTGATAAAAGAACTAACAATATCATTCCAATTATAGACTTTCAAATCTCCATTAAAAGTCCATAAATATAATCTGCCACGATAAATTTGGCAGTCATAGAAGTCTCCTTTTATTGTTATTTTTATAGGTTGCATGATTGCCCTTGTCTAATTTTACTCATTTTTGCTTTTGTTAAAAAACCATTTTCTACCCAGTTTTTTAGAATATTTGTTGCAGGTCTATCTTGCGAATTATTCATATAGTCCGCAGGATAGCCATGCCAAACATTCGTTCTATTTCCGTCAACAAATTTAGCAAATTTCAGTTCTTGTTGATTATTATTTAATCCTACAACTTGTAAAATACTCCCATAAGTTTTAATTCCCCATGCTTCTGTTTCAATTTTCCAATTTCTATTTATGGCTTGGATAAAACATTCTATTTCCTCTTCAATTGTAATTATCCAAGTACTTTTATAAGGATGTCTACTTCTTCTGTGTTGTGAAGAGACAATGTAATTACTTGTTGTTCTCTATGTTAAATCAATTTCTTTATCCATTTGAACATAGTTTGCAATTATTCGTTTATATGATGTTGACTTCACTGTTTCCCGTGGCGGCAGCCAACTCATAAATATACACAAGTCTATCCCCGAATTGTGTTCCGGATCTTTCGAGTGAAATTGTTTTGTATATCATTGTCTATTAATTTTTTATATTTAATAATCAGATTGTGTATTTTGGATGCCTTTCTTTATAATTTCACAAATGATGTATCCAAAATACACATGTCTCAAATCTTCGCACTTACGAAATGCAAAAGTATAACATTCTTTTTGATTTACAAATAATTTCATATTTTTTCCCCTCGACAATACTAAATAAGACTTTCTAACTTTCCGATAAGGGATTGTTCGACAGACTCCTATTAACTTTGCCGCAAAAAAAGAAGCAAGATGAAAAAGATAATTATGAGTACAATATGTGCGATGGTGATGAGTTTGATAACGGTTAATGCACAGATAATTGATGGGAAAGTGACCGGTCGGGACAATCAGTCCGTCGAATATGCCACCGTTATTCTGCAAACGGTCGATTCGCTGTATCTAAATTCCACGTACACAGATTCTACGGGGTGTTTTACGTTGGCAATTGATACATCGGCGTATCGGTTAATCGTGCAGCATTTGATGTATGAAACGTTTGAGAAAAACTATTCGGGGGAATACGATATTGACGTTGAAATGACGGAAAAGGAAAATGCGCTCGGTGAAGTGGTTGTAAAGGGGGAAAGGCCTGTGGTTAAACTGGTTGATGGCCGGATAACGTATGATATGCCGTTGTTGCTTTCCGGCACGGCGGTAAGCAATGCGTACGAATCGCTGCTCCGGTTGCCGGGCGTGCGGGAGCAGAACGGGGTGCTCGTCCTTGCGGGAGCTGCCGGTGTGACGGTCATTATCAACGGAAAAGCTACGTCCATGCCGGCCGAAAATCTGATGGCGGCGCTTAAAATGTATCCTGCCGACATGGTTCAAAGCGCCGAAATCATGTATAGCGCTCCGCCTCAATACCATGTGCGCGGAGCAGCCATCAATCTGATATTGAAGGGCGGTGATTCCGAAAACACGTTGCAGGGGCAACTGAA
>JAITMT010000363.1 GCA_031277235.1 Tannerella sp. | reverse complement strand
GGAATACTTCAAGACAGGCAATATCTGATGCTCGGCGCCAACAGTCCCAAATCCATCATGCAGTTATCCGGTATCAATAACGGTGATATTTACGAAAACGGTTCCATCGTCTCCGCGCCCGGATTCAACGTCCAAAGCGCCGTGTATAAAACGCAAATATCGGGACCCGAAACGGCCATGACCGTGAATCTGGAGGCAAGTTCCAACGACTTTTTATATGTCCTTGTTTCCAAAGACGAAAACTTCACGCCCGGCGTAACCCGGATTTATCCCGTTACGAACCGGCTGGCACAGGTGAAAATTGATTCGGAGTATAAATACATTAAATATATCGGTTTTTCTCCGGGTCCCGGCGGAGTCTCCATCGGCTTGCAGTTATGGCTGCGGGCAGATGACGACGCGACTTTAATCCTCGAAAGTTTACCCGCTCAAAACTCGCCCGACGGAGAGATAGTAACGGATGACCGGGTTGCCGGTTTTCCCGCCTCCGCTTACAGATATGTTGATCCCAAATACGATTATTACAATCTGCCGGCAGTTTCAGCCTGGAGCGATTTGATACGGGGACACAATTACACGTATCTTGACGGCGGTACGGCTACGGGTCATCGCATGCCGGTGATGAGGTACCACAGTCCCGAGTTGAACTACTATCCCGGCGTCATGTTCTGGGCAAATACGCAAGGGAACAATGCCAGCGTCAGCGCCTATCTGGCAAATGCCGTCGGCGTTTTGCCTGTATCTAAACCGTCTCCCGGACATACCACCATCTTTATGATGAACAGCGACTTCAACAATAGTCCGCGCTTGTATGGCCTGATGTTCGGTTCGGCGACAGCGAATGTTTTCGACGGTCCCGGTTACGGAATTGAAAGCAATGGAAGCAACGGTCTTTCCGGACGCTTCAGAACAGCCGGCGCGGCGGTAGACGGGACGCAGGAATTGTTTAAAATCGGAGCCACCACCATCCTGAATTATACCCAAAAGAACGCCAACGGAACTACCAGAGACACGATGCTCTTCCGCTTTAACGGGCTGGAAGAGGGTGTTACCTATGCCAGCAGCGCCTGGAATGACGCCTCCATGAACTTCCCCTCACAATTGGGAAAGGGATATACGTATGACAGAACCATACTGGGAGTCATGGGAGACGCGATTATCTACGATAAAATCCTGACGGCGGAAGAAAGACAACGGGTAGAGTCATACCTGGCGTTCAAATACGGCGTTACGCTTTATCCGAGCAATACGGCTTACAATCGTTTTTCCTATACGCTCTCCGACAATTCCGTCGTCTGGGACGGGAATCAACCGGGCGGAAAATTTGTCGTGCATTACAACAATGTGGCGGCAATTCTTCGCGACGATGCCGCCCGGCTCTACAGCCGCCATGCACATTCCACCAACGTCGGATCGCTGTTACATGTAGGGGTGGCGGCAGACAGCGCCGTTTCGGTATTGAGCCCCGAAGGCAACGGTCTGGGAAATTTACACAACATGGAAACCGTCGTTTTCGGAAACGATGCCGCCACCGGCAATACCCATATTGACGACCCGGAAGCCTGCGGCGATTTTACCGACCGGTTCAACCGCACATGGCTCATTCACAAGGTAACGCAAAACGACCGTCCCATCACCCTGTTGATAGGCGCGCAAAACAATTCGGCGATTACGATCGGCACCGACGCCGCCGTTCAGAGCGATTACTATCCCTATCTGACGCCGGGGTATGATGTTTACCTGGTTGTAGCCGCATCGCCCGACAGCCTCCAAAGCGGGGTTTACAGGGCGGTGATTCCCATGACGTATATCAACGGCGAGCATCAGTGCGCATATACTTTTTCGGAAGAAGATACATACGTTACTTTTGGATGGAAATTGAACAGCAAAGGCTGTCCCGGCGACGAGGGCGTCGTCTTTACCGGATCCAAAACATTTACGTGGAGCCAATGGACTACCCAAATCAACCGTTCGTCGAATCCCGGTCTCACGCTGAGCGTGAATACCCCCGTTGATTTGGGCGACAGCATCCAGGTTACCCAAACGCAGGTATCGTATCCTGCCGGTGTAAGAGCGGGAATCGGTTATCCGCGCACGATCAATTCGCCGGCAAGGGGAAGTCTGCATCTTCGACGCTATGGCGGAAATCAGGACGTGGTCGTTACGGTCAAGTTCAACCATCCGGTTATTCCGGAGTTTTCAATTTCCGCGCTTGACTATTACCAGAAAACGTATGAAGAAGTGGAGATTTACGGCGAATGTGCCGGAAGCATTTATACGCCGATACTCAGTTATGCCGATCCCAAAAGGGCGACATACCGGATAGCCGGCAATACGGCTACCGCCACACAAAAACGTACCACAACGTCAAATACGAATAAAAGGGCAATGGTGTATGTGAAATTTCAAGGCGGGGTAACCACCTTAACGATCAAGTACCGGCTCAGGGGAAACGGAACTGCCGGGCGCCATGTTACGATTTCTCCGATCACCTTCCGTCCCGTTCCGCCGCCGCCGCCGGTGAACGAAGCCGGTCTGTCGTTCGTGAAACAGGTAAAGGAACGGGATATTACGACCTGCGACGCGGTAGAGTATTCTTTCCATATCCAAAATACGAACTGCGATCCCAAGAAAGTATCCTTCAGCGATATTTTGCCCGAATACATGTTCTGGGAAGACGGTTCGATCGGATTGGACGCCCTCAGCAGCGACAGTCTGTATAATCCGTCGCTCAATACCAACAATTACGGCAACAGCCGGGAGTTGAAAATAGACAGTCTGGTTATTCCGGGCACCCAAACGTTGATATTGACGGCAACGGCTCTCATGGACGAAAATGCGCCAAGCGGAGATTACGGCAATCAAGCCTCTGTTTCCTACTATCAAATCGTAAATAACCAATTGGTGCAGCGGTCGCTTTCGAGTCTGGACAGGGAAACGCTCGAGCCGAATACCACTTTTCATGCCGTCTGGCAGCAGCGGCAGGATACGGTGCGGATTGATACGCTCTACAGCCGGAAAACGTATAACGCCAACAGCGAAATAGAAGTTATTTACCGGCTGACCAACCCGAATGCCGATATTGCGGATATGTACCTGACCGTTGATTTCAACGAAGAATTTACGCTTGTGAATGGTGCGGTGCAAGTAAGCATGTTGGTAGGAGACACGCCCGATCCTTTCCCGGTTCTTGTCTTTGCGAATCCGCTTGCCTCATCGTTCGGTCTTGCCGGAACGGCGAATGAAGATTACGGATTCACCCTTCCGACGGGCGTCATGGAGATACGGTTCAAACTGAAAGCGCCGGACTTGAACCAGATACAGGACGAAATAGACGAGGTAACCGGTCTGCCTACCGGAGAGAAACTTCCGTTGGTGGTAGCGCATGAGTTTTCGTCCATGATGGATGACCCGTGTATGCAGCGGGCGCTGACCGGGCTGGAAGGAGAGATCGTGATCCCCTACTCCATGATAACGCATATTATAACCAACAGGCATATAAGCGCCTCCAAAAAAAATCTTCCCTAACCTCTTCTCTTGCCGGGAGGAGTTTCCCGGCATTCAAAACGAATAGGAAGCCAATATCCTCCATTGGCTTCTTATTCGTTTTTTTTCTTTTTTCGCTCGCTTCCGCTCGCGCCGATTTGCAATCGGTGTGTTAAACTTCTATTTTTTGCTGTGCTGTCCACAAGTATCGCATAACGCCCGAAGCGTTTTTTCAGTCTTTATATTGCATATAAACCCAAAGGTCTCCATTGTCTTTATTAAGTATCGCCAACCAGTCTGTCCGTACGCGTTTGCCAATTCCTAAACTATAATAAAAATTTTGCACATTGTCGGGCGTAATTTCCGGGATTTTTGCAAGTTTTCCAAAAACAGACAAATCCAAATCAGTTTCATTAACAGGTATAAAAAAATTACGTTCCACATATCCATCCATTTCTACTGCATCGGTACGAATTTTAAAGTAGTTCGTTTTCGTATTCGCTGCCTTGTCTAAAATACAGGAAAAACAATCAGGGTCGTTATAAACTGCGGGAATGCCAACGGGAATACGTGTTTCAATATTGTCAATATTAAACCGATTACAACTGTTGCTGTTAATCATAGATTGAGCCAAACACACTAATCCTCCAAAACCGAGAAGTCCTATTCCGACAATTGGGGTCAGAATCAGCATCATTGTTTTTAACCATTGTTTCATTTTAGAAATCCCTTATTCGTGTCGGGCGCAACTTTTAAGTCATCAAAAATATAACGTTCTATTTTATACTTTATTGTCCACAGCACCTTCGCAGATTGCACAAAACATTGCGGCGGCTTGGCGCAGGTAGGGGTATCGCAACGGCTCGGACGACCGCCGCAAGCCTGTTACCACTTTGATAATATCTTTGTCTTTGTATGACAACAATTTACCGAGATACTCCTTTCTTTCAATTAAATTTTTCATACCGCAAGATATAGCAAATTATTAAAACTTGCAAAATTTGCAAGTTTTAATAATTTGTTTGCATTTCTTCCTCAACTGTTTTTTTCAACATTAGCAAATCATCGCCTTTGTATTTTCGGCTTATTCTTTTTTTATAATTATTTGACAACCATCGTGTTTTCTTTTTCTTCGTTTTTCATTGCAAAATTATTTTCCCTTATACTCCCGCGGCGACATTCCCGTCTGTCGCTTAAAATATTTTCCAAAAAACGATTGGTCTGAAAAATTCAATTCCCCGCTGATTTGTTGAGTGGTCATATTCGTGGACTTCAACAGGGCTTTGGCTTCTAAAATAACGTGTTCGTCAATCCAGTTATTTGCCGTTTTGTTTGTTGTTTCCTTGATAACTTTGGCAAGATGTTTCGGCGTGAGGTGTATTTTGTCGGCGTAAAATTCCAAACTTCGCTCTTGTTTGTGGTGAATTTGCACCAGGTTCATAAATTTTTCAACCAATTTTTCGTAATGCGTGGATTTTTTACCGCTATCCGTTTTGTGGATACTAAAACCGATTCCGTAAAAAAATGCCAATGTAAGATACCTTGCAACTTCCAGTCTGTGAGGATTTTCTCTCACTTTCACAATCCTTTTCAGCATATTATAGTAACTGACCATTCCCTCCAAACCTTCCCCGTCCAATTCAACAACAGGTTTCTCTCGAACAGAAAGAAACAAAGGAAGTTGTTCCTGCGCATTGGGCAATAAATTGTCGGTAAACTTTTTCGACATTGCAATCATATAACCCGAAAAATCGTTGCTGACTGATTCGTGTTCCAAAATCTGTTCGGGCAAAAGCACAAGAAAACAGGGTGCAACAGCCTTGACGGGTTTTAGATTGATAGAACATTCTATCGTTCCCTTAACGCAAATAATAACAGCCGTAACATCTATTTTGAATGGATAATCGGAAGTGGATTTAAACAGATTTTCTTCAAGCAGAATAAAATCCCTGCCGATGGAATCAATGTCCAAATCTTCAAATTTTTCCCGCCAATTTAGAAAAGAAATCACTTTTTCCATATTTTTTGATATTTGTAATTTTGCAAAAATAGGTATAATTTTCGTACTAAATTGCATAATGCGAAAAAACGACCAATATTAACGGCAATTTTCCTATCGTCAAATTTTCGCAAATAGGTCAATATATCGTATTATATTCTACAATACTAAATATAGACCAATAATAGCGGCAATTTAACCTTGTGCAGTATAAATTTGCGCTGTACTTTTGCATCGTCAAATTTATTATTAATTCTTAAAATAAAAAAATATGATTTTAAAAAATAAAACAATCATTGTTACCGGTGGCGGTAACGGTATGGGGCGTGAAATGGTTTTGAACCTTTTAGAAAGGGGAAATAATGTTATCGCATTAGACATCAACGAAACGGCTTTGCAAAAAACTGTAGAACTGTCAGGAACGAAAAAAAACGCATTGGCGACATTTGTTATCGACATCACACAAAAAGAACACATTGACGGATTGGCAGACAAAATCGTTTCTGTGTTTGGTCGAGTGGACGGAATTATTAACAACGCAGGAATTATGCAACCTTTCGAGCAATTGAATGATATGAGTTTTGAAACCGTTAAAAAGGTTTTTGACATTAACTTTTACGGAACGCTTTATTTGATAAAAGCATTTTTACCGCATTTGCTCACTCGTCCTGAAGCGCATATTGTCAATGTTTCGAGTATGGGCGGTTTTATGCCGTTTCCCGAACAATCAATTTATGGTGCATCGAAGGCGGCTGTAAAAATAATGTCCGAAAGTTTGGCTGCCGAATTGGAAGAAACAAATGTTTGCGTAACAACCGTTTTCCCGGGCGCAATTTTTACCGACATTAAAATTAATTCGGGTTTAAGCGGTGTCAGCGCTTCAAATTGCGATAAAGCGCCCAAAGGAATGACTTTGCCGTCTGTGGCTGTAAAAACGATTTTCGATGGCGTAGAACATAATAAATCCCGCATTTTTGTGGGAAAAGATGCTAAAATGATGAATTTACTTTACCGCCTCAATCCGAATTTTGCATGCAAAATGATTAACGGTCAAATAAAAAAAATGAGAAATAAAATCAAAAATTATAACTGATGAAAACAGTATGCGTAATCACAGGCGGCGATAGTGGAATGGGCTTGGCAACTGCCAAAATATTGGGAAAAGAACACCACATTATTGTGGGGCGAAGTGTCAAAAAATTGGAAACTACTTTGCAGGAACTCCGATCGGAAAGTATTGAAGCAGAGGTATTTCCTTGCGATATTTCCGACAGTCAATCGGTAAACAAATTGGCAGAACACGCCAAAAGTATCGGAAAAATTGTTTCGGTAATTCACGCTGCGGGAATGTCGCCGAATATGGGCGAAGCCCGCCAAATTATGGAAGCCAATGCGCTCGGAACAATAAATATCAACAACGCATTTTACGACAAAATGGGACGAGGCTCGTGCGTAGTAGATGTATCTTCGATATCGGGATATTTGGCTCCAAAATTCATTATGCCGACAGGAAGTTATAAATACAGCCGAACAAACATTGATAAATTTTTCAAAAAAATGATGCAACGGGTAAATTTGTTTCCTAAAAAACTGCGTCCATTTTTAGCCTATTGTATTTCAAAGAATTTTGTAATATGGTTTGCCAAAACCGATGCCGCACGATTTGGACAAAAAGGCGCTCGTGTCGTGTCGGTTACTCCGGGTACATTTGAAACGCCAATGGGCGAACTCGAAAAAGAAAACGCCGACAATTATTTGAAATATTGTGCCATAAAACACACAGGAAAAGTTGAAGAAATCGCTGATTTATTGGCTTTTTGTGCAAGCGAAAAAGCGGGATATTTGACAGGCGTTGATATTATTTGTGATGGCGGTTGTCTGGCAGGGAAAAAGAAAATTTAATATACGAACACGGTAAAAGCCGACTTTTTGTAAAATGTCTTTGTCCCATTTTTGCCACTTTTCCTTTCACAATTTCACTGTGTTGTCAGACTGCGCTCTTTTCCCGCTTGCAAAATGCGCCGCCACTGTCCGCCGCTTGTTGTTAACGTGGTGGCGGCTTCACGCAGGCGGGGGGTTCACTGCTGCTCGCACGGGCGCAAAACTTCCGAAATCGCACTGACTTTCGGGCGAGTTACCCCCCCGCTTGCGTGAAACCGCCCGTTATACGTCGGTCTTTTACTCGTTCTCCCTTTCATAATTTTTCTATTATTCTGATAAAACTTTCCGCTACCAACTTTTCATTGGGGATTTCCGAAAATGCTAACGGTGTCAATTCCAACTGATATATTGAACGTAAACCTGTCCAAAAAGTTGAAAATTCTTTTAATAGTGGTGAATCTTTGACCGTTTTTGTTTGCCAACCTGTCGGCTTGTCAAATTCTTGTTGGTCGTGGATTAGCAATTCGGATAAATCTTTCTGAAAATCAGTAGAGTTAATGTATTCTGCACACTCCTCATCATTTGTCAAGTAGTACAAATCGTAGAAATGTCGGATTTTTGCCGCAACTGCTTTCTGTGTGTCTTCTTCAAAAGAAAAACGAATGAGTGATACTAATTTTTCTGCGATTGTGCGCCGCTTGTCTAAAACATTGACTGAAAATGGTTTTAATTCGTATTCTTCTATCAAATCCTGCCGATTTATAACCGTTAAATAATCTGCGATAAAAGAAATAATCTCTTGTTTTACATAAGGATATGGATTTCCATAAGTATTGATTTCTATCAAAAGTTGTCCTGCTTTTACCGTGGGTGAAGTTAATCCTACCAAATTTGGGTACAAATAAATCGCTTTGTAAAAGCGTGATCCTTTGCTTGTTTCGCCCTGTACAACTTTTTCTTCCAAATCAGTTGCCATATCTTTGGCAAGTCGTTTGATTAACATTTTTAGTTGATTTTCCGAAAAAGAATTTGCGTCAATAACAGCAATATCAATGTCTTCCGAAAATCTATTTGTTAAGCGATATGCTTTTGAGAGCGAAGTTCCGCCTTTAAAAACGACTTTTTCTGCATTGGGATTTTGCGACATTCGTTGCAAAGCACGAGTTATCCAATAATCTTTTTCGATAAAAGTTTGCGAAATCTGAAAATGTTCCGAAGTGAAATTTATAAGTGTTGAAAATCTCTCGTTGTCTGTATGCAGTTTCATTTTATGTTCCATTTTTTTTGATTAAACAATATATTTTCAGAAATCCCTAATTTATAAAATGTTTGCGGATTTAATGTATTCAACATTTCGGTTGTATTTTCTTTCAGATTCAGCGTTTCGAGCATTGCGCCCAAAAGTGCCGTTGCTTGTGGTGTGTATTTGAGCGACAATTTTTTAATTTCTTCTCGCTGTTCTTTTTTTAATTCTTTTAGTAATAAAAGTAATCTGCGACAAGTTTCATCGGGCATCGAATCGGGAATGTTTTTGAAAAAACGCAGACAATCAAGCAACTGTAAAAGATAAATATTTTCTTTTGTAATCTTGTTTTGTTGCTTGATAAAATTAATACGGTAAAATTTCCGTTTGATTGCCTTTTTCTCATTAATTACGCCAATTTGTAAAGCAAAAGGCACTTGCGTAGTTAATCCCAATTCGTTAAATGCTGTATATCCTGTAAGATAGCCAATAATTTTCCCGTTTTTTTCAAGCAAATCCTTAACAAGTTGGTAATTATTGGGGGGAAGTTCGCCAAATTCAGTCATTTTCGGTTTGTAAAAACGACCTTTGGAAATTTTGCGGATTTGCCCCGAAACAACCATATTGTTTAATATTCTATTTACCGTTGCTTGCTTGCGTTGGTCAACAGGAAAATCGGCAGGCGTAAAAACGAAACCGTAATCAAAATTTTCTATTGTATTTTTTATTGTGTCTGTCATATTTTTTTCTTGTTTATTCCCGTAAAAACAGGAATATTATTTTAACTTTGAACATAATATTAATGGATATTTTGTCTCGATTTCTGCTATAATTTTATTTGTATCAGCAGAGGGCATTTCATCATTTTTTATTATTTTGCTCAATTCCCACGCTTGTTCAAAATAGTTGCAAAAAATAGATACAATTTTTTCATCTTGTATTGCACATAAATTAGGTGCATAAAGTGAAGATACAAAAATCACTTCTTTTTCATCTATTATTACAAATTGCAATTTAGGAAACCTCTCTTTTTCGTTATTGTTTTCATCTTTGGTATCGTAATATGCACAATGATAGTTTTCTCCAAAAGCAATATGCTCTTTCAAGGCATCTATCCTACTTTTATATGGAAAAGTGAAAATTTCTTTATATGCTATTGGTTCTTTGTCTTTTTTCTTGTTTGAACCTTGTTGTTTTACAGAACAAAAACTTTTTATGCTTTCATTAATTGCCGCTTGGGAACGTTTTCGTTCCTCATTATCGCGTTGAATTTTTCTATTATCACTTAAACTATCTTGCCAATTCAAATCATAAACTATTTTTTCTGCGGTACTAATTTTTTCTGCAATATATTTGTCCGCATCTTCTGCATTTTCAAAAATTCTTTTTTTTACTCCTCCAACGGAAGCGACAATTCTATCGCCTAAACTATCCAAGCCCCTGTCAAAATCACTCTTTTTTAATATATGTCGCGAAAAGAATGATAAACATAAATGGATAGAAATTGCAGTCAATAACATAACACATACAATAGAATAATTAATTTCGCACCATATGTCGCAAATAGATATGACAAATCCCGTAAGTGCTACAGCAGCCAAAAGTATAAAACTTATCGCTTCAAACTTATTCTCTTTTTCAAATAATTCTTTAAAACTCATATTTTATTTGATTTAAAATGTTTTATATTGTATTGGAATATTTTTTTTGTCATAAAGTAAAAGTTTTGTTTTTTCTGCTCCTTCGTTAAAAAGAGAATCAACAATGGATAATCCTTTTGCAAAACCTAATTGCGTTCTTCGTGTTTGGTAGTAAACAGGGTGATTATTGAAATAGTCCTGTAGTAAAAATGCAATATTATTATTTGTTAATTTCTGAATATTATGTATCTCTATACCATTAACAGACCCTCCAATTATGGTATCACATTGATTTTCTTTACAAAGCATAATAATTCTATCAGTGGCATCATCAACTGCCTCAAATTGACTGCTGCGGATAATTTGCGGAACGTTCAAAGTAAGTAATTCCATTATCTTAATTCCTATACTGATATTTATTTCCGACAATAAATCACTTTCATTAAAAGAATCTGTTAATATGCTTTCAATATGTGGTATATTATTTTTGAAAAATCTTGCTTTTGAATAAGAAGAATGTAAGTTTTGGATTATTTTTTTTACGACGTTAGCATTTGAAAAATAAATTTCATCTATTTTTTTATGAATAGGTTCTCCAATCGGCAACTTAATCCACATTAAATTTCCTTGTGAATTAATGATTTGAGTTCTATCCAAATAATGTCGTGCAGAGTATTTTACATTGTCCAAAACAATGAATTTGTCGGCATAGACAAGTTTTGAAAAATAACCCATCCACGGGATAAAATATGGTTGGTGTATAACTACTTTTGTCATTTTACAATCGTTCTTATTTTAAAATGCAAAGGTACAACTTTTTTCTTGTTTATACCCGCAAAAACAAGAAAGTTTTTCAACAATGAAATGTTAAATATTTTTTCACTATTGACCGATTAAAATTCGGACACATTTTTATATTGTTGATATTTAGTTATTTATATTTCAAAAAATCCGTTTTTAAAAAGTTACCCCCCTGTTTTTCAGCCATCAAAGAGCGA
>JAITMT010000257.1 GCA_031277235.1 Tannerella sp. | reverse complement strand
ACAACAATAAAAAAATTAAAGGAACATTTAGGCAATGACGCTTTAATCGTTTTCATTTATTTGAGAGATTTATGTATTGACAATTTGTTAAAAAAACGTTATGATTTGCAGTTAAACGATAGTGAAAGAAAAGAATTGGCAGATTATATATTAGAGTGTCGCGATACAAAAAATAAGAATTGGATAAACTCTGCCTCGGAAAATATAAAAAATATTATAAAAAAAATAAAAGTTAATTTTCCAGATAAAGAGCACCAAGAATTTCTTAAGCGTTGTGGTAGTTGGATAGAATTAGCAATAAAATATGAAGAGAATAAAGATTTATTCACTGGTGGGACTATTAGCGGTACAGTCGAAGAATTATTTGAAAAGTTTTATAAAAAAATCTATAAAAAGCACACAATATGAATATTTTATTAGTTTTAGCAATTACTGCAACTTGCCCCTTTTGGAGGGATTTGGGAGTGAGTGCATTGGGTTCGACAATTCCAATGCTTTTAGTGGCAATATGGGGGTATTTACAATGGTATAAACCATATCACAAATTCAAGAAAATGGGAGTTGTGAAAATCTTTAAAAATCAACAAGATGCAGAAAGTGATATTAAAAAAAACATAAAATCTTCTCGCAATATCAAGGTATATGCGTTAAGAGGTAACACTTTTTCCTTAAAAAATAATCAAGATGATATTGCCACTACGGCTACTGCTGCAACGAATATAAAACAGCAATACTTGATTTCTGATCCTGATAATGCCTTTATTGAAATAAGAGCAAACGAAATAACAAGTGCAAATCCGACAGAACCTTTGAGAAAACAAATAGAAAATTCTATAGAACACTTAGAAATAGCAAAAAGATCAAATCCACGCATTGATATAAGAAAACACAAAGAATATGTTAGGCATAGACTAATATTATTAGACAATTGTTTATATTTATCCAATCTTGAAGAGGGAAAATCAAGAGGAGAATCCCCCATTCTAAAAATAAAAAATAACTCTTCTTTCTATAATGCCTATATGAAAGAATTTAACGATTTGTGGAAAAAATACGAAAATTAATACTTTCAATGAAAAGAGGTTAGAGATACCTGCCTACAACGAGCGATTTCACGCAAGCGGGGATGTATGCCCACAGCCGGTTTTGTGGGAATTTGGAAGTTTATCGCCCGCCCAAACCTTTGTGTAACCCTCGCCTGCGAAGAAGCCTCCATGAGCGTGCAAAATAGAGACTTCCGACTTGAAAAGAAAGCGCCAAGCGGCTGCAATATCGCAAATCTCCCTGCCAATTTGCAAAAAAACATTCCCCTTTTTTGTGAATAAAGAAATAAGTGTTATTTTTGTCCCGAAAATAGGACGGGGATGACAGTCAAGTTTGAAAAGAATTACTTACGGGAGTTGTACGAAACCGATTTGAGTAATGCAGGATTTTCGTTTTTCCCTCCTGTCCAACGGATAAAAAAACCAAATACCTGATTAATATGTTTAGAATCAACATTTTTCTTTTAACCTTATGCTTTGTAGCCGCGTCGCTCGAAGCAAAAGTTCCGACTACCCAAAAGCAACGGCTAAACGACGGCTGGCTGTTCCTGCGTGGCGACATAGGAAATAGTTGGGAGGCTGTGCGCCCTGCCGCCGAAGGCTCTCCCGAAATCGTGCCGTTGTGGACGGAAGTTACCTTGCCGCACTGTTTCAATGCAGAAGACGCCGTTGACCCCGACGTGAACTACTACCAGGGTCCGGGCTGGTACAAGACCCTGCTCGACATCAACAATCCGTACAGCAACGGACGGACGGTGCTCGAATTTGAAGGCGCCGGACAGAAGACCGAAGTCTATGTCTATACCGTCAAGGTCGGCAGTCACGTGGGCGGTTACGACGAATGGAGCGTAGATATCACCGATGCCGTGGCGGCTTTCCTGAAAGACGAAGCCGCCGTCAAACGGTTCAAAGGAAAAATTCCGCTTTCCATCCGTTGTGACAACTCGCGCGACGCCGAAATGATTCCGTCCGATTTGTCGGATTTCAATGTCTATGGCGGTATTTATCGCTATCTGAATTTGATTTACCTTCCTGCGCTTTCATTGGATGATGTGTTTGTGGATGCTTCAGTGGATAAAGATGGAAAACAGGGGAGTTTTCAGGTAAATGTCAAACTGAGTAATCCATTGGATATCAAACACGCAACCGGAGAAGTTATTATCCTTGACCCTAATGGAAAAGAAATCATCAATGCCAACTATTCAGTCAATGGTGATCGAAACACTTTTGTGATGAATGATACAAAAGGCAGAGCGGTAAAAGCGGAAGTCCCGTTCGACGATCGCCTCCAAACGCTGACCGCTATTTTGCAAACCATCAACAAACCTGCCTTGTGGTCGCCCGCTTCCCCCAATCTTTATACCTGCAAAATAACGCTCCAATCGGAAGCCGGAGAAATGACCGCCATCGAAAAATTCGGATTCCGTCATTTTGAGTTTGTGCAACAGGGTCCTTTCCTGCTCAACGGGCAACGGCTACTGTTGCGCGGAACGCATCGTCACGAAGATCATGCAGGGGTTGCGGCAGCCATGACCGAAGAAATGATCCGCGCCGAAATGCAGATGATGAAAGACATGGGCGTAAACTTTATCCGTCTGGGACATTACCAGCAGTCGCGCATCGTACTCGAACAATGCGACAGTCTCGGCATCCTCGTGTGGGAAGAAATCCCCTGGTGTCGCGGCGGCTTGGGAGGCGCGACTTATCAGGAACAGGCAAAACGGATGCTCACCAATATGATTATCCAGCACCGCAACCATCCTTCGGTCATCATTTGGGGATTGGGCAACGAGAACGACTGGCCGAACGATTTTCCCGAATTTGACAGGGAGAAAATCCGCGCTTTCATGACGGAACTGAACACACTTTCGCATCGCCTGGACAATACGCGCAAAACAGCCATCCGCCGTTGCGATTTCTGCAAGGATATTGTTGATGTTTACTCACCCTCCATCTGGGCAGGCTGGTATCGCGGCACAATTACCGACTACAAGCGCGAGTCCTTGGGCGAGATGAAAAAAGTGAATCATTTTCTCCATGTGGAATGGGGCGGCGACAGCCATGCGCTCCGTCACGCAGAAGATCCCTACCGTTATTTGGACGCAATTGATACAGGCAAAGGAACCGACGAACGGGCAGGCGATGCTTCCCTGTACGGCGGTAACGCCCGCGCTTCACGCGACGGCGAATGGAGCGAATCCTATATCTGCAACTTGATAGACTGGCACCTGAAAGAACAGGAAACGATGGATTGGCTCACCGGAACCGCCTACTGGCCCTTCAAGGATTTTTCGACGCCCATCCGTCCCGAAAACCCTGTCCCCTACATGAACCAGAAAGGCGTGGTGGAACGCGATTTGACGCCGAAAGAAAGTTATTACGTTTTCCAATCCTACTGGACTGAAAAACCGATGATTCACATTTATGGGCACAGTTGGCCCGTGCGCTGGGGTAAATCCGGCGAGACAAGAGACATCAAGATTTACGCCAACTGCACCGAAGTGGAACTGTTCCTCAACGGCAAAAGTTGCGGCGTGAAGAAACGCAACAGCGCCGACTTTCCGGCTGCCGGACTGCGTTGGGACGTTGTTTTCCGCGACGGCGAAAACCGGGTGCGCGCCGTGGGGAAAAAAGGGAAAACTGCCGTGGTTGATGAAATCATGTTTACGTATCAAACCGAAGTTTGGAGCGAACCTGCACGGTTAAAAGCAAACATCCTTCCCGCCGGCGACGACGAATGCTGGATAGAAGCCGAACTGCTCGACAGCAAAGGCGTCTTCTGTCTTGACGCCCGCAATTATATTGAATTTCAGTTAGCCGGAGACGGTAAATTGATTGACAATCAGGGAACATCAACCGGTTCGCGCAGAGTGCAGGCATACAACGGTCGCGCCCGGATCAAAGTGAAACTCAACGGAAGTAAAAACAGTGTGGTAGCAATAAAGTCGGAAGGAATGGAAACAAAGATGATTCAGTTGTAATCGGGATAAAATTACAACATTTTGGGACTGTGCTCCATCAATAACAGTATCAAAATCATTTACTTTGCACCGACTTTATTCATTAAATTTTTACCGTATGAAAATCACATTCAAAAAACAAATTGCCGGTATCCTGTTGTCTTTCATTGGAATCACCGGAACTTTCGCAGAAACCTACGACTCTGTTACCGCGTTTCAGGCAGCGATTGAAAGAGCCGTCCCCGGCGACGTGATTGCGCTCAAAAACGGCGTTTACACGACCGACAAGCCTATCAATGTCCCGTGTACAGGCTCCAAAGACAATTTGATTACCATTCAGGCTGAATCCGTTGGCGGCGTTGAAATAAAAGGGACACACGGCTTTACCTTCAACGGAGCGGCATACGTTGTCGTTTCAGGATTCAAACTTACGCACGCATCCGGAGGTAACACCATCAGAACCAATGCAAATCACATTCGTATTACCCGGTGTATTTTCGGTCCGGGCGAAGGCAAAGGCTACTATCTCGGCGTGCGCGGCGACGATTGCGAAGTTGACCATTGCGAGTTTCGCGACAAAAACCGTGTTGGAAACATGATTGACGTCGCCGGTGAAAACGGACAGGTTGCCCGCCGGCTTCACATCCATCACAATTATTTTCATGACTTCAAAAAGTCGGAAGTCTCCGGCGAAAGCAACGGTCTTGAGACTATCCGCTTCGGATTGAGCGGGTTGAGCATGTCCACCGGCAACGGTCTCGTTGAATACAACCTCTTTGTCCGTTGCGAAGGCGAAAACGAACTTATTTCCAACAAATCCTGCGGCAACACTTATCGCTGCAATACCTTTCTCGACAGTCGCGGCGCACAACTCACACTGCGGCACGGAAACGACTGCATGGTCGAAAAAAACTATTTTCGCGGCACCGACGGCTTGCGTATCTTTGGCGACCGGAATATCATCCGCGAGAACTTTTTCGAGCAAAACACGCTCGGTATAAACATTGGCAACGGTGGAGCCGAAGTAGCCGACGGCGCTGCGCTTACCAGCCACGATCGCCCGGATAACAACGGGATACGAAAAAATATCATGCTGAACAACCGCACTTCCTACTATATGGGCAGCCGCAACAACGGACTTGGCGCGACTTTTACGACTTTTTCCGAAAACATCATCGTCGGTGGCGAAACGGCAGTCAAAATTGACGGTCCCTATCCCGGCGCTGTATGGGAAGACAATATCATTTGGAAAGCCGGTACAATAAGCAATATCCCCGAAAGCGGATATGCGGAAACCGATCCCGGCGCACTCTCGCCGCAAACGTTGGATATCCCTGTTCTCACGGTATCCGATGTCGGTCCCGCAGCAAAATAGAACAGCAAAATCTTTGAAAACCATGAAGAAGCAAATCATATATTTGATAATGTGCGCGTTTTCCTTTTGGGAAATGACGGCACAGAGCAAAATATCAACCGTGTTGCCGCCGGTTGATTTCAGGGCGCTTATTTCAAAATCCGACCTGATTTACGACACTCCGGTGAGCACAGGAGAAGAAGGGATGCCTGTTGGAAACGGCGTGACGGGTACGCTGGTATGGACTACGCCGTCGGCTTTGCGCTACCAGTTGAACCGCGTGGACGTGTTTGCCAATGACGAATCGAGTAACAATTTCGCACAACGCCATTCCGATTATTGCGGTGGCACAGGATTTCTCGATATTGATTTTCCCGGCTATGACGAAGTTTTCAGCGGAAACGGTTTCCGGCAACAGTTATCATGCTACGAAGCCATGACGACTACCGATGGAAAGCAGGTGAAAACCGAAACATTCGTATGGAGCGACGGCGACATAATGGCTGTAAAAATACAGGATAACCGCAACGGAATGCCGGTGGTAATACGCTTGAGAACCTTGCGTCCGCCGGTAACTAACAGGGGCGACCACAAGGCTGTTTCGATCCTCAAAGCGGAAGGAACAGATCGCATGACACTGACTCAAACTTTCAGTGAAAATGATTATATTTGTAAATCGGCAATGGCGGTTACGGTGTCCGGTGCGGAAGCAAAAGTATGGCAAGCCAACGAAGCCGAAATGACCCTGACCGTAAAACCGGGCGACGGCGCATTTTATGTCTTTGTTTCAAGTGCGGCTACTTTCGATAAGGATTTCGACGTGACGGCAGACGCTTTGGAAAAATTGCAAAAAGCCCGATCCACAGGGTATGATGCCATGCTGATTTCGCACAAGCAATGGTGGAAAACGTTTTGGGAGCAATCCATGGTTAACCTGACAAGCGCCGATGGAGTTGCCGATGATATCACACTCCATTATAATTTTTTCATGTATTTGATGGGGTCTTCCTCACGCGGCGAATATCAAACCAAATTCAACGGTATGTTGTGGTCAACAGGCGGCGATAGGCGTCAGTGGGGAAGCCAGTTCTGGGGCGCCAACCAAAGTTGTCTGATGAACGGATTATTTCCGGCTAACCGTCCCGAACTGATGCAGCCTCTGTTCAAAATGTATTCCCGCATGGCTCCCTCGCTGGAACGGGCGGCGGTGCAGCAATGGGGCAGCAAAGGCATTTATATTCCCGAAACGGTGTCTTTCAACGGCTTGTCGGAATTGCCCGAAAATATTGCCGCCGAGATGCGCGACCTGTATCTTGCCCGAAAACCCTGGTCGGAAGTTTCACCGGAGTTTATGCAGTATGCTGCGACCAAAATGCCTCACAACAGCCGCTGGAACTGGAAAAATGACGATGGATGGAAAAACGGCGTCTGGCATTTTTCCGACAAGGGCGGCGGCGGTTTTGCACAGGTGAATCACATTTTCTCGCGGGGAGCAAAAATCGCTTACCAGTATTGGATGCAGTACGAATATAATCAAGACCGGGAATGGCTTGCCAATCAAGCCTATCCGATGCTGAAAGGCGTAGCGGAGTTTTACCGTAACTTCCCGAATCTGAAAAAAGAAGCGGACGGAAAATACCATCTCCGTTATGTGAACGACAACGAATCGGTGTGGGGCGGTCATAACACGGTGGAGGAAATTTCGTCAATCATGGGCTTGTTTCCGGTAGCCATCCGAGCCGCTGCGATTCTAAATGTGGACGCCGATTTACGCAAAGCCTGGGCGGAAGTGCTGGCAAACCTGTCGCCTTTGACTTTGAGCAGCACCTATCCCGAACTGTCCGATCAACCTCTGACTTTCGTCCGCTCGCTTCCTCCTACGCGAAATGACATCAAAGCCGCCATGCGCATACCCGACTTGAACACCATGCCGGTGTGGTTCTTTGACCTCCTTACGCTCGAATCAACCGATACAGCTCTGATGCAAATTGCCGGCAATACCTATGACGCTTATTTCCGGAAAGGTAGCGGCTATTCGTCTCAAGAGTCGAACGGTATCGGCAAGGATACGCGGGTCGGTATTTTGTCGAAACTGCCGGTTACCGGGACGCAGATGGGACGCAAAGACGCTACCCGCTATCTGATTCCGAGCCAGATACGTTACGATGGAGGTTCGGTGATGCGCAATAGATTGGACTTGAGCGAGGGAGCGCAAACTACCAATGTGCAACGGCTGGGCAGGGTAGCCGACGCTTTGCACAATGCCTTGTGCCAGAGTATTCCCGCAAGACCGGGAGAAGAGACGGTCATCCGCGTGTTTCCGGCGCTGCCCGAAGAATGGGACGCGCAATTCACGCTCCTGTGCCGCGGTAATTTCCTCGTAACGTCATCATTCAGAAAAGGTTCGGTTGAATTTGTGGAAATCAAATCGCAGGCAGGCAAAGAATGTAAACTGCGCAATCCCTGGGGAACGGAAGAAGTAACCGTGTATCGCAACGGCAAACCGTTTCGCAAAACAAAAGCGAATCTGATTGCTTTTCCAACCGGAGTGAACGACGTTTTTGTGCTTGCGAAAGGGGTTCAGGGGTAAACGGGTGAACGGGAGAACGGACTCCTCGGAATCAACTAAACTCTAAACTCTAATACCTACACTCTAAACTCCGCTCGCGCCGATTTGTAATCGGTGTGTTGAACGGCACGGATTACAAATCCGCGCCAGCGGGGAACAGGGGAGAGGTGGCGGATTCCGTGCTACTTCGCTCGCGCCGATTTGTAATCGGTGCGTATTCTTAACATTATATTCAACGCACCGTTTACAAATCGGCGCGAGTGGGAAAGAAAACTCTAACAGGGTTCCGAAACCCTGTTAGAGTTGGACGACACGGATTACAAATCCGCGCCAGCGGGGACTATTTTCCTCAATGCAAACTCGGTTAGTCCATTTGTAAATCTACGTATATTTTCAATAGACATTACCGTTTCAAACGTTTTTATTTTTGTTTTTTGTTTTGTTTTTTGTTTTGTTTTCTTATCATCTGAAAAATCTTCAAATTTAACACTTTCTATTTCTCCGGAATTACTTTCCGGTATGACAAAATGATAATGGGCTATTGAATTTCGTAAATGTCTTGCAACATTTTGTACAGACTTATCTTCTGTACTTCCGGATGCAGATTTTATAATTGTAATATTAGCAGGATCAATTCCCCATTCTGCTTCTGAAACGATGTCTTTTGGTAATTCGTCATACCATTTTTGTTGTGGAATGATCAACAATCCCACGAAACAGTTTA
>JAITMT010000220.1 GCA_031277235.1 Tannerella sp. | reverse complement strand
CCGTAATTGTCCTGAATCCACTGTGCTCCGTCCATGCCGTATTCGTAGGCTGCCTGCCGTGCGCCGCACAGTTCTTCATAAAAATAGCGGTCGTTTGTCAGCTTTTCCAGATAGGGATTCGAAGCGTCGGCGCCGCCTGCGACAAGGTTGCCGAGTTTGGGATGGCCGCCGGGGTTGCCGAAATATTTTCCGAATAGATTGATGACTTCAAACGTGGAATCTTCCTGCATCCGCGAAACCCACAGCGTGGCGGCTTCGTCCCAGACGGCCCGTTCCACGCCCAATGCCTTGATAATGTCGTCGATGGAAATGCCGTTTGCCATTTTTGCCGACGCCACCGAATAGTCGTACAGCGAGATGCCGTGAACGGGCGCCAGCAACGGATTGGAGCCGTCGTCTTTGGCGCTGTCCATGGTGGTGTAGCCCAATGCGGCGGAACTGTATTCCATTTTGAATTTCAACGAGCGGTTGTCCGTGACATCCAGGTCATTCCAATCGTCAAAGAGGTTTTGTGCAATGTTGATTCTGATATTCCTGATGTCTGCCTCGGATAGCTCATCTTCTTCGTTTTCAAGCCATTCGTTCACTTGATTTTCTACTTCGGCGTCAAATTGCGCCTGGGTGTAGTGCGACCCGTGTAGCTCTGCTATAGTTGCCATAAAATTTATATTTTTTTTAAAAGGGTTTGTAAAATATTGAGATTGAATATTATAAATCGGGTTTGATGATTTTGAATTGAGTTTATGAAAAATCGGGTTTGATAATTATGAATTGAGTTTGCGAAAAAATCGGGTTTGATGGTTAGAGGGATTTGTTAAATTCTTCCACCATGCGCAGATGGAATTTTTCGTGTTCCTCTGCCAGGTCGGGCGTTATTTTGTTCCACTCGTCGAACATGGCTCTCAGGTATTTACGGTACAGGTCGGGCGCCTCCTTAATGGCCTGTTTCCTACGGTTTTCGAGTTCCGCCATTTGCGATTCCTTTTCGGCAACCATCTTTCTGTTGCTTTCGTGAATCAGGCTTAAATCCATTTCATGACGTTCGTGATAAAGTTCGCGTTCAAGTGCGTTCATTTCATTATAAGCCGCCAGCAAGTGCGCCGTGCGCTGTTCGGCAAGGCTTCTGCCCAGATGTTCGAGCATTTTGGCCTGCGAGCTGGGTTCAAACGTGTTTTTGGTGCCGCAAGCCGGGCAGGAGAGGTAGGTCGTGATGAAATAAATCCTGTCGATGGTGATGGGGCTGCCGCACTGTCTGCATTTGAATTTGTCCCTGATGGCTTCGTATTCGTCCAGAATCCGTTGATACTTAGCTTCATAATCTTCGACGTAACTGTTTTCTATTCTATCGCGGTACATGTCTTTGAGCGCTTCCAGTTCGTTGAATTTTTCGTAACATTCGTCCCGGAAACTGTAATAGGCTTTTGACATGTTGAAGTCTCCGGATGAAAAAGCGAAATTGGTGACCTTTTCGTCCCTCACTTCACGCGCTTTCCGCATGATGCTTTCCACCTGTCCCAGGACGGCGAATTTCATCCGGTTATAGGCTCCCTTGTATTCGTCGGGATCGGTTCTGCCCATTTCCTCCAGTTCGGGGAGGGAGGCTTCGGCAAATTCCCGGAGCTTAGCCTCCAGTTTGTCGATAAACACGAAGAACCGTTCCTTGATTTCCTGCATTTCTTTCAGCATAGGTGATTGATTGTTATATTGTTATGGAATTGTCTTCTTTTTTGATATTGATTCCGTCCGTAAGTTCCACGGACAGAAATTCAAAGCCGCAATAGGCGCAGTGCGTCAGTCCGTCCTGCTCCGCTCTGCCGGCGCCGCAGTTGGGACAGGCTCTCGCATTTACGCTCGCCGATTGCGCCACGTACTCTCCGCCGTAAGTCTTTTGCTCCATCGCTTTTTGCTTCATCCTCTCTATCAGAGAGATAGGTTTTTTGTTTTCTTCCATAAATATTTTAATGTGATTTTATTTATTTTTTAAACCCTATTCTCTCTCTATTTTCCCATTTTCGTTGCGCCGCTTTTTCATCGAGTAGATTTTCAATGCTGTCATAAATTTGACTCAACTGAATGTCGTGTTCGGTGATGCGTTCCTGAATTAATCGCAACTGTTCTTTCATATCGTTTTGCTGCAACAGCACTCTGCGAACTTCCACAAAAGCCCGCATGATTGCAATATTCATATTTATTGCGCGGTCGCTGTTCAAAACTCCGCTGAGCATGGCAACGCCCTGTTCAGTAAAGGCGTAAGGCAAATATTTACTGTGTTGTCCTCTGCTTTGCTTTAAGATTGCATTTTGCAACCTTAAAGAATCGTCTGCTTTTAAGGTCACAAATTGTGATCTTAAAGAATTGTTTACAATTTCAACATGAAATCTTATTTCATCCCACTCCTCTTTTGTGAGTTGAAACATAAAATCTTTCGGAAAACGCTTTATATTCCGTTTTACGGCTTGATTAAAAACCCTTGTTTCAATTTCGTAAAGAGCCGCCAAATCCCGGTCGAGCATGACTCTTTCGCCCCTGATTTCGTATATTCTGTTTTGAATGGATTGGATGGTATGCATAATGATGATTGATTTATTCCTCCATTCTTTTTACAGTTTATCAATCAATTCCGCCTTCTTGGCCTTGTATTCCGCTTCGTCGATCAATCCGCTGTCGAACAATGATTTCAACTTTTGCAGTTTTGCCGTTATGTCTTCCTGCGCGGGTTGCTGCGATTGTTGTTGTTGTTTCTGTATTTGATTCATCATCATCCCCATAGCCATGGCATTGGTGGTGGCTTCGTTCAAAGCCGTGCCTTTTTCGCCGATTGCCTGCGCCGTGTTGAATTTCGTGTATTTGTCCATATCGTTCACCATATTCATATTGGTGATTTTATCGTAATGCGCCAGTACTTCGTCGGGCAACGTAACAGATGTAATAATGAATTGCATAAGTTCTATTCCCAACTGCAAAAAATAGGGCTTGAGCAGCGGCTCGACTTTTTTCCCGAGTTCCGTCACATTGCCTGCCACTTCGGTGACGGGAATATGTTCGTTTGCCAGCACCTCGCCGAATTTGGGCGCCACGAAATCGCGAAGCTGGTGTTGCAGTTCATAAATCGTAAGCTGCGGATATGTGCCGGCATACTGTTTAAAAAACACGCCCACGTCGGCAATGCGGATGTCAAAACTGCCGAAAGCCCTGATGCGCACCTGCCCGAACTCAGTGTCTTTCATCAAAATAGGCGCCGGCGTTCCCCATTTGTTATGGATAAACTGATGCGTGTTGAAAAAATACACATCGGCTTTAAACGGACTTTCAAAGCCGTATTTCCAACCTTTGATACGGGTGAGAATGGGAATATTTTCGGTGGACAATGTATGTCTGCCGGGCTGAAAGACGTCAGCTAACTGACCTTCGTTCAGCAGCATAGCCGTTTGACTTTCGCGAACGGTCAGTTGTGCGCCGTTTTTGATTTCCTTGTCCTCGTCCTTGAATTTCCACATCAGCAGGTTGGGATCCGGTGTAACGGCTTCTATGATTTCTATAAATGGTAAAGCCATATCGCTGTATATCTTGTTGTTGTTTAGATAGTGTTGCCGCAGCAATTCGTTTGCCGCAGCTCACAACTGTGCGCAAAGATACAACTCTTTTTCACACGTCCAACTTTTTTTGAAAATTGACAAATTGGGACGTTCATGATTTGACAATTATACGTGTCAAGAAGTAGATAAATTGTCTGGTTTCACATCAAGTACCACTCAAAAATCTTCCGAATTCCCTCGTCGATTTCGATGTTGTGATGCCAGCCGAGGGCGTGAAGTTTGGAGACGTCCGTCAGTTTGCGCATCGTGCCGTCGGGCTTGGAGGCGTCAAACCATATTTCTCCCTGATAGCCAACGGTTTTTGCTATCGTATATGCCAGGTCTTTGATGGATATTTCCTTTCCGGTGCCGATATTGATATGGCAGTTGCGGATTTCTCTTTCATCGCTTATTAAATCCTTGAAATCAACATTTTGCATAATATGCACGCAAGCATCTGCCATTTCTTCGCTCCACAGAAATTCGCGCATCGGTTTTCCGGTTCCCCAAAGCGTTACAGCACTTGCTTTGATTCCGTATTTCGCTAATAATAAGCGGATTTCATCTTCAGCGGATTTTCCAGAGACGGATTCTACCGGGCGTTTGTCCAGATCGTTGCGGATGGACTGCCAATCGTTGGTATGCAGGCATTTAGCTAAATAGATTTTGCGTAGCATCGCGGGCAGGACATGCGATTTCTCCAGATCGAAATTGTCGTTCGGGCCGTAAAGATTGGTCGGCATCACGGCGATATAGTTTGTACCGTATTGGATATTAAAGCTTTCGCACATCTTCAAACCGGCAATTTTGGCAATGGCATACGGTTCGTTCGTATATTCGAGCGGCGAAGCGAGCAGCGAATCTTCGCGCATCGGCTGGGCGGCGTCGCGCGGATAGATGCAGGTGCTGCCGAGAAAAAGCAGCTTGCGGACGTTGTGACGGAAACTCTCGCCGATGACGTTTTGCTGGATTTGCAGGTTTTGGTATATGAAATCGGCGCGATAGGTATTGTTTGCCATGATTCCGCCGACATGAGCGGCGGCAAGTATCACATATTCAGGATTTTCCGCATCAAAAAACCGGCGTACGACCTCGCCGTCCAGCAAATCAAGCTCCCGATGCGTTCTGCCGACAATATGAGTGAATCCTTTCTCTATCAGATTCTTCCTGATTGCCGACCCGACTAATCCACGATGTCCGGCGATGTATATTTTTGCGTTTTTGTCCAATTATGAGTCCTCCCGTCCATGCAACCTCTTAACCTTCTTCATATCATGCGCCACCATGATTTTCACCAGTTCCTCGAACGACGTCTTATTGGGATTCCAGCCCAGCAGCGTTTTCGCCTTGGTC
>JAITMT010000219.1 GCA_031277235.1 Tannerella sp. | reverse complement strand
AAGGGGATCCAACCATAGGATGCATTCCGTACGGAATGCACCCCAATTTGAAAAATATTTTCTACCGAGTGATATTCCCTACGGGAATGGAAAATACAGAACTTGACAGCCTGCCCCGAAAGGGCTGGGCTGTGGAGGGGCTTACCGCTCCACCGTTTCGCGTCACCCCTCCAATGGAGGGAAATTTGCAGATACTTTATCATTGACAAAACACTGTTTTTTATGTTAAAAAACGCCCATACCTTTACAGGCACAGGCGTTTTGAAAACAAAATATTTTTTAATGTTCCTGCCCAATCAACGGTTTGCAGGATGTATCAAAACTGCTTATTTTATACCCAACTTAGCCTTTACCTTATCGGTTACATCTATTGCGGAAGATCCTGAATACAAGACAATTTGCGGATCTTTGGGCAAAATATACGCCAATCCGTTTTCCGCACCCACTTCCTGTATCGCCTTTTGAACTTTTTCCTGAATTGGCGTCAGCAATTCCTGCCTTTTTCTGGCTATCGTTTCTTCTGCCATCGGAACAAAATTTTGAGTTTTCGTCGTTATCTCCTGAATTTCCTGTAAACGGAGTATCTTGATATTCTCCGATAGAGAGTCTTGCTGCTGCGTAAATGCTGAAAACTTACGATTGTAGTCATCCAGCAACTTTTGATACTCTGCTTGAAATTCCTTGGTCAGTTTGGCAATTTCGGTTTCGACGGACGGAATCTCGGGCATGGCGCCAATCACGGACATTTCATCTACAACAGCATGTTTTTGCACTTGTGCAAACATTCCCCATGGAATAAACAGTAATAGTGATAAAATAATCTTTTTCATTTTGTCCATTTTTATTTTATTCCCAGTTTTGCCTTTACCTTATCGGTTGCGTCTATTGCGGAAGTACCTAAATACAGGATAATTTGCGGATCATTGACTAAAATGTACGTATATCCGTTTTCCGAGCCCACTGCCTGTATCGCCTTGGTCATCTTTTCCTGAATCGGCGTTACCAGTTCCTGCTGTCTCCTGCCTATTCTTTCCCTGGCCATCGGAACAAAATTTTCAGTTTTAGTCTGTATATCCTGAATCTCCTGCTGGCGAAGCGCCTTGATATTCTCCGAGAGGGAGTCCTGTTGTGCTATGTAGTCTGAAGATTTGCGATTGTACTCATCTTGCAAGATTTGAAACTCCGACTCGAACTCCTTTGTCATTTTGTCAATTTCGGTTCTGACAGATTCAACTTCCGGCATAGCCTCAAATACAGTCTGCGTATTCACAACGGCGATTTTTTGTTCCTGTGCAAACATTCCCAGCGGAATGGCCAGCAATAGTGATAAGATAATCTTTTTCATTTCGTTTTTATTTATTTTAATTATGTTTTTTCTCGTTTTGAGGGCGCAAAGGTATGAAAATTATTTTGCATATCCTAATTTCAATAAAACTTCATTGCTGATGTCAATTTTCGGCGAGGCGTAAATCACGCTCATTGCCGACGCCCTGTCCACAATTACCTGATAGCCTTTCTCGTCCGCTATCTGTTTGACTGCCTCGTAGATTTCGTCCTGAATGGGTTTCATCAACGATTCGCGTTTTTTATACAGTTCGCCTTCGGCTCCGAAATATTTACGCTTCAAATCCATCGCTTCCTGTTCCTTCTTAAAGATTTCTTCTTCGCGCTTGTTTTTCATCTCCGCCGAGAGAAAGACCAGATCGCTCTGAAAACTTTTGTACATGTTTTGCGCTTCCTGTTGCAGCGCATCCACTTCACCCTGCCATTTGGCGGATAACTGACTCAACTGTTCGTTCGTCATTTCATAAGCCGGAATATTTTTCAATATGTATTCCATATCAATCAGGGCAAACTTCTGCGCCTTGACGGTTGTGCCGACAGCGCATAACACCAGCAAACTTGCTAAAATACAAATCCTTTTCATTGTTTCAAAATTTATATGTTAAAAATTAAATTACAGTTTTTAGACTGCCGATTTACGCAAAGGTTTTAACGCTTCATGTTAATAATCATTAAAATTCCTGTCCGAGTATGAAATGGAACTGGCTGCCGCCTCTTTCGCCGGTCGAGATTTTGTCAAAACCGTAGCCCCAGTCAATACCCATCAAGCCGATCATCGGCAGGAAGATGCGGACGCCCGCGCCTGCGGAACGCTTCAAATTGAACGGATTGAAATCTTTCATGCTCGACCAGCCATCGCCTGCTTCCACAAATGCCAATCCGTAAATCGTACTCGAAGGCTCCAGAATCAGCGGATAGCGCAATTCGAGCGACAGACGCGAATAGGCACGCGCATAAGTGATTGTATTTCCGGCAATTGAACCGTTGGCATAACCTCTCAGCGCCACCGTTTCCTGCGAATATTGGTAGCCGCCCGTCATTCCGTCGCCACCGATGTAAAACGTTCCGAACGGCGACTGTTTATTCTGGTTGTAAGCGCCTATCCATCCCACTTCCACGCGCGACATCAACACCGGCGTGCGTTTCGGACCGCCACGGTCACCGGCGGATAGCGGAAGCAGCGGAATGAACATTTTGCTCTTGAATTTTATCTTGTAATATTCCAGCCACTTGAATTTTACCGCTTCCGAAGTGATGGCGGCATAGTCCTTCCCGTCAAACAGCGAATAGGGAGGAGTTACGGCTGCCGACAACGAGAAAGTCGAGCCGTAGCGCGTATAAAGCGGATTGTCTATGGAGTTTCGCTGCAACAGCAATTCGAGGTTAATATCGTTATAATGACCGTCTTCCGAGATTCCAAGATAATACGTCGAACCGAAATTTTTCAGCATATACATCTGATAACTCAGCGTCGCCATAAACTGGAAATAGTCGTCGGGCCATTTCAGACGTTTCCCGTAACCGATTGATACGCCCAGAATCTGCATGTATTTGCTCTTGTCATAAGCGTCTTCGTAATTGTAGCCATAGCCGCCGTAACCGCCTCCATAACCGCCATAACTGCTGTAAGGATAACCATAACCGTACATGCTGTAAGGATCGTAGTAATTGTACATGTTACTTTGCATTTCCTGCATATATCGGGAATTGATGCTGGTATATCGCGTAAAATAAGCGCTGACCGACAGCGTATTGGGTCGCTTGCCGCCAAACCACGGGTCGAGGAATGATATGCTGTACGACTGGAAATACGAACCGTTGGTTTGACCGCTGAGGTTGAGGCTTTGCCCCTCGCCCTGCGGGATGATTCCCTTGCGCATGTCGGGATTGAGCAAATTGCTCAGGGAGAAGTTGCTGAATTTCAAGCCCAGTTTGCCGATGATTCCCGTCTGCCCCCAGCCCAGCGAAAATTCCACCTGGTCGTTTGCCTTGGAAGTCAGGTTGAAAATAACATCAACCGTCCCGTTTTCTTCATTGGTATTGAAGTCGGGATTCATGTTTTCGGGGTCGAAATGTCCCATCTGCGCCAATTCGCGGACGGAGCGTATCAATTCTTCCCGGCTGAACAAATCGCCGGGCTTCGTGCGCAGTTCGCGACGGACAATATCTTCATACAAACGGTCGTTTCCGTTGATAATCACTTTATTAATGGTTGCCTGCGGACCTTCGAGGATACGTATTTCCAGCGTTACGGAATCGCTCTTGATTTCCACTTCCACCGGATCGGCGCGTGCAAACATGTATCCGTTGTTCATGTACAGATTCATCATCGCGTCGTCGTCTCCCATCATACGGTCTATCAGTTTTTTCTGGTTATAGACGTCCCCCCCCTTCATATTCAAGACTCTCGCCAAATCGTCGGACGAATATTTGGTATTCCCGACGAAACTGATGTCCTTGATAAAATATTGCTGTCCTTCTTCTATGTTCAGATAGATATTGACTCGCTTTTTGTCAAATTCCACGACGCTGTCCGCCGTGATAGTCGCGTCGGAATAACCGTATTCGTAGTATTTGTCTATGAGGTTTTTCTTGTCGTTGGAATACTCCGTCGGCGTAAACTTCTTGGTGCTGAACAGTTCGAGCCAACTGTTGCGGAAGCGTTCCTTCAGATTGAACCGCTCGTTGGTCTTTTTCATTGCCTTGCGCAATTGAAAATCAGTCAGTTGCTCATTGCCTTCAAAATAAATCTTCTGAATTTTTGTTTTTTCGTTTTTGTCAATATTGACGTCCACAATCACCTCGCCGGCTTTTTGCGGATCGGGTTTTTCGACGATATCAACGGTTATGTTTTTGAATCCCTTCTCTTCAAAATATTTGTTAATCAGTATTTTAGCTCTATCTGTGATGTGCGGAGTGATTTGATGTCCTTTCCGCAGATTGAGTTTGTTTTCGAGGTCGGTGCGTTCGCCTTTTTTCACGCCGTTGTAAGTGATTTGCGAAATGCGGGGACGCGGCGTCAGACGGATTTCGAGCCACACCTTATCATCCACCATGCGCGAAGCGAGGATTTTCACATTCGAGAAAAGCCCATTTCTCCAAAAATTGCTGACGGCATCCGTGATTTCCGTTCCGGGTACGCTGATTTCATCGCCAACCGCCAAGCCGGAGTAGCCAATCAACACAAAGTCCTCATAATTGTCTGCTCCCGTCACGTCAATATCCTGAATTTTGTACTTCCGGGTCGAGGACAGGGAATAGTTGATTTCGGGAATCTCGCTCGCCGGAAAAGTATCCTTGCGAATCGAATCGGGTTGAATAATCACGGGAACAGAATCCTGCAAGCCGGATGGACTCGCAGGGATTACCACAGTATTACCTTCCTGTGAGATTCCCCAAAAAGAAAAACTGAAAAATATGTATAACAACAATAATTTTTTATCCATAAATCAGGATTTTATGATTTGTTCGCTTGTTTTTCCGAAGCGTCTTTCCCGGTTTTGGTAGGATAGGATCGCTTCAAAAAACTCATTTTCTTTAAAATCGGGCCAGTAAATATCCGTAAAATACAATTCGGCGTATGACAGTTGCCAGAGCAGGAAATTGCTGATTCGCTTCTCGCCGCCCGTCCGGATGAGTAAATCGGGGTCGGGCATTCCGGCTGTTGTCAGATATTCGCCAAACACTTTTTCGTTGACGTCGTCTGCATCCAGCATTCTGTATTTCACCTTTTCCGTGATGTTTTTTACGGCTTCCAGAATTTCCCAGCGCGACGAATAACTGAGCGCCAGATTCAACGTGGTACCGGTATTGACGGACGTTTGTTCGATGCAGTCTTCGAGCGTTTTGCGCACGTCTTCGGGCATGCGTTCCAAATCGCCGATTGTCGTCAGGCGAACGTTATTCTTCATTAAATCAGGCGTTTCCCGGTAAATTGCCGCTACCATCAGCGACATGAGGGCTTGCACCTCTTCTTCGGGACGGTTCCAGTTTTCCGTCGAAAAAGTGTACACGGTCAGATATTTCAATCCGACCTCCACTGCCGCCTCCACAACTTTACGCACGGAAACAACGCCTTCCCGGTGCCCTTCGCTGCGGTCTAAACCGCGCTCCTTCGCCCAGCGTCCGTTGCCGTCCATGATGATTGCCACGTGTTGCGGCATCCTGCTCTTTTCTATTTCGTCTTTCAACATCTTCTTATATCTATTTGTCCTCGTCTCTCTCTGCAAAACTGTTATATTCCAATCCCGTCAGGGATTATCGCTTGGTAGAAAATATTTGCCGTCGTTGGTTGCATTCCGTACGGAATGCATCCCTAAGGCAGGCAACCTTTCTACCGAGCTCCGCATTCCTAACGGAATGCCAATCAATTGTAAAAGAACTTAACAGCCCTTTCTCCCGAAGGAGAGACCGTCAGGACTCCATTTTATTTCTTATCCTTGTTGCAATTACAATCCCGCAATCCGAAATCGTACGTTATCGTAATCGTCAACATCGAATACCAGTCTTTGTTTTTGAACGCCCCGCCCGTCATTTGGTAGGGATTATCCAACAGTTGATTGCCGCCTGTCGTGTCAAGACCGTCTCCGAACAGTTTCCGAATCGAAAGTTCGGCGCCGACATTGATACGCGGCATCAACTTGTATTTCACGCCCGTACCTGCCGAAATGTGGGGACTGAAAAACGTCCCGCCGTCGCCCGGAGCGACCGAAACGCCCAGTCCGCCCGCAATATAAGGCGATACGCGCTTCGTGTACAGATACTTGAATTTGTCGCTGTACGGGAAAAAATTAAATTCTCCCTGCACGCCAAAATCAATGATGTTGCGTTCAAATTCAGCCTGTGCATTGTTCGGAAACACGTTTTGCAAGCCTGCCGTCGAGCCTGTAACCCGCGCGTAGGCAAGGTCGGCTTTCAACGCCACGTGAAAATTCACGTTGTACCGGAACAACACTCCCGCCGCCATATTCATGTTTTTGAATGCCGCATTGTTATTGGCGTCGCCCATATAAAACGCGCCGCCCGCCATTCCGCCTATCTCGTAGAGATATTCCTGTGCACTTGCCGCCGGCGGAAAAACGCATAACAACAATGCGATGGCTATTCGTTGAAAAAAAGTAAATTTCATCGGATAATCGTTTAACTTTTCTTTTTAACGAAAAAAAGCGGAGAAAATTATATTCCGGTCAATCCTCGTCCTGTTTAAAGCCGAAACGATTCACTCTGCCTCGCCATACTTCATTCACACTGTTTCCGTTTCCTGTCTCTTTTCCTCCGAAAAGATACATATATTTATCGTCGTCCACCAAAACGGTGGCAAAACCTTTCACGGCAATATCGGCGGGAAGGAAAACGGTATCCCTCCACGTTACGCCGTTGTCTCTTGAAAGATACGCCTTGTCGAGAGCGTTACCGCCGAAGCCGAAACCGCCCAGCAGGAACAGTTTTTCGTCATACCGCACAATGGAAGCGCCTTCCGAAGCGGCGAACGGCAAATTGTCGTTCGTCAGCGGCGCCCACGTCAAACCGTCCATCGTGCTCCACGCCTTATTCGTAAAAAATCCACTTTTATCCCTGCCCGAAGCCACGATTAAATGCGGAAAATACATGATTTCGTAACCGACGCTGCCGAAGCCCGAAACCGGGAAGCCGGCAGGCACTTCGTCGCCGACCGTCCAGCCGTTTTCTCTGTGGTAAGCGCAGAATCTCAACGTATTATTCACATTCTGAATGCCGCACATCACGGAACTTCCACTGACAATACCGTCGGAAAGCGAGCCTAAAAGCGTTTCTACATCTGTTCCATCCGTTGCCAACCAGTCCACTCCATTGTCTGATGAATACACGATTCCATCGTCATTCGCCACAAACAGGGAGCCGCCGTATTCCGTGACGGAAGACAGCACGGCATTGTCGGGAAAACCGGAGAGCGTAACTTCCGTCCAGTTATTGGCGTCCGGCGATCGGAACATTTTTCCCGTTCCGTTTTCGCGGGCAAAAAGGCAATATGCACCCGCAAATACAACGGTTTTCGTTTCGCTGAACGTGCGTCCTGCGCCTATCGTTGCAAGTTTTTCCCAAACCATCGAATCGGGATTTACCTGATGGACATTCAGTTTCGCTTCGTAAGTCTTCGTCGTAACACCGTCAAAGGCATACACTTTGAATATCACGGGCTGCGAAAAATCAATGGAGTCCGTGCCGTTCCAGTTAATGGTATCGCCCGTTGCCTGCGGAAAGATTTGAACAAAAAGAGATGTCCCTATTTCATAATTCATGGTAATAAGCACTTTTTCGTCTATCACCGTACCGTAACGCATGGAATCCTTATTGAAAATCCTTCCGTTTATCTGGTCTATCGTGAAAATCACGCTGTCAAGCCCCGCGATGGAGTCGTTCAACAAACTGAAAGATGAAATTTGGGCATTTTTCAGTACCCATTCATCTGTCTCAATATCATTGCTTCCAAGGCAAGAGTAGAGCGCTGTGGACACGAGTCCAATCAACCAGCCGTAAGTCTTAAATTTTCTCATTTATCTTATCAAGTTCTTTTTTCGAGCCGACAAATGTAGTACATTTTTTGCATCCAACATACATCATTACCGGATTTTATGAATTTTTATAGAACTATCAGTAATTTTAGTTAAAACACCTTCTCCTATAAACATCTAATAATGAATACTTTGTGCTTTTTCCGGTGAAAAACGGTATCTTTTTTTTATGAAATAATTGCAAATTTTCACAATTATTAAGTTCTGCCGCCTTCACCCCGCTTCCCAGCGCCTTGGGAACGGTTTCTACCATGATTTCGTCCCACAAATCCGCATTGATAAACGAACGGTGCAATGTTGCGCCGCCTTCCACCAACAACGAGTTTATATTTCGTGCGTACAACAGTTTCATTAAATCCGGCAAGTCTGCAACATGTACATATTCGATATTCGTCTGATTTACAGCCTCTTTACCGGTTATAACCAATGTCGGCGTCGTTCCGTCCAATAAATGATAGCCGGCAGGAACTTTTAAATCCCTGTCTATCAAAATTCTAAGCGGAGATTTTCCGATCCAGTGACGTACCGTAAGCGACGGATTGTCTAAAATCGCCGTATTTGTTCCGACCATAATAGCCTGATTTTCAGAACGCAATTTGTGAAGCATGATTTGAGAAACGGGCGACGACAGTTGAACGGGCTTTTCCGAAACGCCCGTCCGGATTTTATCCAAAAAACCGTCCTCGCTCTGCGCCCACTTTAATATAATGTACGGGCGTTTTTGTTGATGTACCGTCATGTAATAGCGATTCAATTCGAGGGCTTGCTGTTCCATAGTTCCCGTAACTACCTCAATATTTGCATCCTGCAACATTTTCACGCCTCTGCCGGAAACTTTGTGATACGGGTCAAGACATGCCAGCACAACGCGCGGAATGCCCGTCCGGATAATCAATTCGGCGCAGGGCGGCGTTTTTCCGTAATGCGAACACGGCTCAAGGCTGACGTAGAGCGTCGAATTTTTGAGCAACACCCGATCTTCTTCCCTGACCGAACGGATCGCATTGACTTCGGCGTGCGCCTCGCCGTAACAGTGATGAAAACCTTCGCCGATGATGCGGTCTCCATGAACAATCACCGCGCCGACCATCGGATTGGGCGCCGCGAGTCCCTTGCCGCCTTTCGCCAAGTCGAGACAGCGATTCATAAACATTTTATTTTCAGCAGTTTCTAACATTGAGTCATAAAAATCTTGAAATTTCAGCGAAACAAAGGTACAATTTGTTTTGGAAAGAAAAAAAACGTACCTTTGTAGAATGAACAAAACGATTGAATATATCAAAAACGAACTGAAAGATTGCTATCCCGCCGGAGAAATCAACAGTATGATACAGCTGATATTCAGTAAAGTATGCGGTATGTCCCGCAATGAGCAGATTCTGCATAACGACAGAAAACTTTCCGAAAACGAAAGCAAAAAAATAACGGAAATCACCGAACGGCTCAAGCAAATGGAGCCGCTGCAATATATTCTCGGCGAAACGGAATTTTACAGTATTCCCATAGTCCTCAATTCCAGGGTGTTGATTCCGCGTCCCGAAACGGAAGAATTGGTGGACATGATTATCAAAAGCGATTATATTCGACAGAAAATCAGCGGGAAACGCCGTTTGAAAATATTGGATATCGGCGCGGGCAGCGGTTGCATCTCCATCGCACTGGCAAAACACATTCGGAAAGCCGACGTTTATGCGGCGGATATTGATGAAAATTCTTTAGACAATATCCTGATTAACAGGAATATACTGGGTTTATCCAACCTTGAACCGCTTCGTTTGGACATACTCCGCGCGGCGGAGCGGAGAAGGGTCGAAACAACGTTCGATCTTATCGTCAGCAATCCACCATACGTGCTTGATAGAGAGCGGGAAAGCATGAGCGATAACGTACTGAAATACGAGCCTCAAGAGGCGATTTTCGTGCCCGACAGAAACCCCTTGAAATTTTACAAACCCATCGCCGACTTGGCGCAGAAACGGCTGGTAAGCGGCGGATTTTTATTTCTGGAAATCAATCCGTTATATTGCATACGACTGATAAAATTATTGCAGGGAAAAGGATTGGAAGTCATCAATGTCTTCCGGGATTTATCCGGGAAAAGAAGATTCATGACCGCTAAAAAATGAAACGATGACGAAAACAGAAGAAGAAATATACGGCAGATTGGCAAGTTATTGCGCGCAAGCCGAAAGATGCGTCCAGGACGTTGAAAAAAAACTCCGGCAGACGGATTTGAGCGAAACAGCGCGGAAAGCCGTCATAAAACGCTTGAAAACAGAGAATTTCATTGATGAAAAACGTTACTGCCGCAGTTTTATCATGGACAAATTCAGATTCAATCAATGGGGACGCATTAAAATCCGCTACGAACTGCAACAGCGCGGAATCCCGCACGAAACTTACCGCGAGGCGCTGGAACTGATTGATGATGAAGAATATCTGTCCGCGCTCGAACGGTTGTTAACACAGAAAAAACGTTCCGTGAAAGGCGCTCCCAACGAGGCTTTTCAGAAACTGTACCGTTTCGCCGCGTCTCGGGGATTTGAAAGCAATTTGATTGTAAACGTTCTTAAACGGATTGTTAAAAATGCTGATTATACGGAAGTTATTGAATGACGTCATAGACCTGTTCTATCCCAAAGCCTGCCTGCTGTGCAGGAAATCTTTAATCGAAGGGGAGGAGCATCTGTGCATGGATTGCCTGTGCGACTTGCCGAAAACCAATTTTCACAGAAACACGGAAAACCCTGCTAAAGAACTGTTTGCGGGCTATCCAAATGTACCGGAGGCGTTGTCTTTTCTATTTTACGAAAAAGAGGGGATAACGCAGGAAATCGTTCATTCCATCAAATATTACGGCAATCGAAACTTGGCGCGGTACATGGGAAGATTAGCCGCTTTAGATATTTATGAATCAGGATATTATCAAGATATTGACGCCATCATTCCCATTCCGCTGCACAAAAAGAAAAAGCGCAAGCGCGGCTTCAACCAGTCTGAAATTCTGTCGCTCGGCATATCGGAGATTTATTGTAAACCTGTTGATACCAAGTCTGTTATCCGAAGTGTCCATACTTCGTCGCAGACGAAAAAAACCGTTTATGACCGGCATACGAATGTGGAAAATATTTTTAAAACCGTTGATATAGAGGCGCTAAAAGGAAAACATGTCCTGCTGGTTGACGACGTCATCACGACCGGAGCGACGACGTCTGCCTGTATTGATGCGCTTTCCGTTGTTCCCGACCTTAAAATCAGCGTCTTTTCGCTGGCGATAGCGGGGAGTTATTTGTGATTTTGGGGCTTGGTGGGCAACCACGGGGGTTGCCCCTACATTCTTTTTGTTTTATTGGGAGTGTACGATACGCCCATACGGTTGTATCAATCAGAAAAATCGGCGCGAATAGGGTTATCACTGTAACCTCCAATTTCGCAAAACGCACGTTGGCTGCTGATATTGTCTTCGTCAATTCAAATATTTTCTATTCGTATTTTCCTGCAAAACACGCATTGACAGACTTCACAGTATATTGTTTCCCCGCAATATGGACGAGATAACCAAAAATGCAGTCCAAATATAAATGTGAATTCCACCAAAACAATCATCATTTTTGCGTAAATAAATAGATATGTTGTATTTGCTTCCATAATCTTTCAGTCGTTAAATTTCACTTCATTTCAGAGAATTTTCCACAAAGATAATTTTTATTGTTCTACATCTTCTATATCTTCATCGTTAATAACAAAAGTGGTTGTTATTTTGCTGTAATAACTGCCAACCATTATTAAATTCCAATCTTCTTCGCCACTGCAATTCCAATTATTGTAATCTAAAATATCTTTTGTTATAATTTTATTACCTCCTTCAATGATAATTTCAGCAATATTACTCCTTAAAAAATTAGGTAAAGTCATACAACTAAATTTTTTGACAGAGCTAGCCCAAGATTCTACAATTATCGTTTCCTGTTTTGACGGACATACTATCATTGAATCTTCTGACAAATGTAACCGTACAATTACATCGTAACTTGTATTATTGCTTATAGTGCTAATATATTTACTATCAGAGTCGCCACAACTCACTAAACCAACACATAAAACTGTCAGTATGGCCAATGTCCA
>JAITMT010000209.1 GCA_031277235.1 Tannerella sp. | reverse complement strand
GACTAGTCATTACAGTATTCATGTTTGAAAAAAGGGTTTGCTATTGCAGTCGCTAAAACTGCTTTTTGCCAGAATTTTTGTTTTACGGATTCTTTGAGTGCCTTTTTCTGAACACGTTTGCGTTTTATAGATTGACCTTCATTCTCAAGTATCGAAGGGGACATAAAATGTATCTGAAGCGGTCTTTATATATCATTTTTTACTTTTTACTTGTGGGAGGGGGTGTTTTTTAAGGACAGGGTTTACCGGATTGTGTTTCTTCACATTGTCCGGTTTTTATTTGATTATCTCCCAAAAAGTCAGTATCTTTATCTTCTAGATGAAACTGATTAACTGAATTTAAGACTATAATACAAATGAGAGACAAAGAACAACAACAAGATGGTATTGACCTGTATGTAATTGATACCGTTCACGAACAGACGGTTTACAACACAATTCGCAGTTTAGCAGTGGATAGAGCAACTTTTGAAAAGTATTTCCCCGATTGGAAGCACAAACACAACTCTAAACAACGATTACGACCGAAACAAAAAAAGGCATGATTGAATTTTCATGCCTTTTGGCGTTTTTACTCAATGAATCATACAAATATGATTTTCTCATTAATGATTGTAATACAGTCCGTTGTCTTTCCGTTTATTTTCGGACTGCTCTTTTTAATCTCAAACCAATTTGATAAATCGGTTGCTTTGGCGGCTTTGATTTTACCGTATGAATTTTTAATATCGAATGACTTGTAAATGCCCTGCAATAAATTTTTTAAAGACTTTGCCGGTGTGGTTGTTCCTGCTGTAACTCCGGCATCTTTCAAGCATCGGACAATCTTTGCATCGGTTGAAATATCTGTTTGCATATTCAAAATTGCACGTTTGATATTACCGACACTGTATTTCATTTCCTTAACTCTGTCAGTACCTAATTTTTCGTAGGCTTCTTTGATAACAGGCTTTTCCCTTTCTATTAATCTGATTCTTTCAAATTTGTTGCCAACCGGATAATGATAAAAGACTTGGTTTCTCAAACTGACATATTCATCAAATAAATCTTTAAAAGATATTTTTGCTTGTGGATTACTTACCAATAAATCGGTATATATCCTCTCTTTTTCCGGCAAAACATTGAATCCGTTTTTACCGTATTCATAAGCTAAATTTACCCTGCATTGATACAGGTGTTTTGTTATTTTGAAATTTACAGTATCCAAGTTTATAAGATTTTCTTCCAATTCGAGGAAGCCGTTATTATTGTAGATATACATTCCATTTAGACCTGCTTTATTGTTCTTTTCATGTAAGGCTATATCCATTATTCGTGCTTCTTCCGGCATGGCATTAATGGAATTGACCAACAAATTGGCTTTCCTTTTCTGTTCTTCCTGTGATTTTTTAAATTCCTCAAATGTGACGTCTTTACTATACCTTGTTTCAGAAAAGACATGTCCGACTTTTGTATTGTATTGGGAATCTCTTATCCGTCCGCAAATTTGTATGAACAAAGTAGATATATCTAATAATGTATGAGATTTTCTTTTATCGCTTACGATATATGTTTTACCATTTTGGTCGTATATGTCGCAGCCCTCAAAGCAGGTAGAGGTATAAAAATTGACTTTCTTTACATTTGAAGTTGTGTTTTCAATCGGATAGTTATTTCCCAACTTGCTTTGATTGCTTTTCACACCTTTGCCGGTGTTCTTATTATCCGAACAAATTACCCTGACTTGCGACGGTTGTAAGCCTGTATGTTTAATAGCATCGGCTATAAACTCAACACTGTTTACAAAGAAATGCAGGTTGCCAAACATTGTTCCGGCAATGGCATTTTTCACTAAATTACAAACTGTTTTAAGAGGCTGATTTGACACTATCGGCTGTACGTTTACCGTTGCAACGTTTGACCATTGCACCTCAATAACCGGTAAACCTCTTAATTCCTTCAAAATAAATTCTTCCTCTATCGGTGTAGCCGTCATATAGGTTACTTCTTTGAATTTCTTTGAGTATTGCAGTACCTTTTTAACTGCATTGTTGCGGAAAGCATACGAATTAAAGAGTATATGCCATTCATCTATCAAACAATAGTAATCATTATACACGTCAATGCCTTTTTCCAGTAAAGTAGTGATTAGCCTTTCCAGACTGTCATAAGTAACTGCTATTTTCTTAATTTCATGGGTGTTAATATAATCTAAAATGTCTTTGTCGGTTATACCCTCATAGATTCCTAACAATTCATGTTTGCATCTGTCATTTGGATATTGCGCCACCTTATTTTTTATGACATTGACGTATGGCATTGCAATAATCGTATCTTTGGCGTTCTCTATTGCGGTGGACGTACCACCACACGCCGTTTTTCCCTTGTCAAATAGACAATTGACAGGTAACTCTGTCATAAATTCACTCAAATAGTTACATTCGTTTGGTGCTGTTATAATTTGTTTCACCATAAAAATTTTATTAATGATAATTAGCGTTTAATCTGAAAAGTGGTTTACCGGAATTTTTTCGTTTTTTCTTTTTAGAGGTTTTCCCCATTTCAGAATTTAAAAAACCGGAAAGTACCGGAATTTTTCGTGGTTCTTTCTTTATAGTGGTTTCGGCTGTTTCAGGATTTGAAAATCCGGCATGATATAATCTTGTTTTTGGGTATGACTTTTCGGCTGCCAATGATTCCTTTTTACTAAAAATTAGTAGCATTGGGGAGTTTCAGGATTTGAAAATCCGGTAATTTCGGCAAATAAAAAGACAAGTTTTATAATTGGCTTGCCTGACTATGGAAATTATCACTTAAAAGTATTCTTATGGGAAAATCTTTGCCGGAAAAGTCGTTTTATCTGTTTGAAATATGGGAAAATTGAGGTTTTGAAAATGGATATATTTTTCTCATTTTCTGATACAAATGTACGAAAAAAAAATGAAATATCCAAATGCGAAAAACGGGATTTTTAAAATTGTTGTTTCGAGACTGATTTAGCCTGAAAACAGCGTTTTTAAGGCTAATTAACCCCCAAAACAATGTTTGATAGAAAAATTAGGGCAATTTCTTTGGGAATACGATTTTAAAAACTAATTTTGCAATTCCCAAGTATGAAAATATTGGGGGCTGGTTAGCGATATTTGACGTCTTGAACTAACTTTTCTCTTTTGGGAATCTTTCATTATGATTGTTTTTTAAATTTTGTGGGTTATGTAATATATATGATGACACAAAGTGGTGTCATGATTTATTTTATATTTTTTAAAAAAAAATTTTATGGATTCTTATAAATTGAACCCAGAAACACCTCAATTAGTGGGTGTTAAAAAAGAGAATGGAAAAGCTGTAACACAGCTGAGTCGTAAACCAAATTACTTTTTGAATGTGAATTCAAAGTATGAGTCTTTATTAAATAACCAAATTGGTGTTGATAAAGATGATACGGTTAAGCGACGAGTTATTAATGAATGTATCAAGCGTGTAGAGGGTATCACTTATGATGATTACCTGATAACAATGCGGGATTCAATCACGAAATTTGTGTACTTTTTACCTTTCCTTTTGGAATGTAAAAAGTTAGGCTTAAATCCTTTTGAAGCCGCTCAAAACATAATTGTTTTGAATAAAGCAACAAAAGTTACGAAACGAGGTATTTTTCATACCTTTAAAGGTAATTTTAAGCCATTAGAAGGTGTTATTTTTACAGAATCTGAATTAGCTAATGCAAAATTTGATAGTGTAGAAGGCTCGGCTAATGAAACGCAAATTACACAGCTTTCCGATTTAATTACAAAAGCTATGGCTATATTGCCTGATAATCAAGTAATTTAGATATTAGCTTTTTAGTTAGTTACAAAAACAAACCCACACCGTTAATATACTGACCAGCTTTTTTTCTTTAAAAATAAAGACTGCCATTGCTGACAGTCCCTATTATATAAAATCTTAATATCCAATTTACTAGTGAAAATAGTACGTTACAGCAGGTTAGACATTGCAGCGTCTATCTGTTCATTCTCGAATGAATCCAGGTAGATTTGCGTTGTTGCTAAATCGTTGTGTCCCAATGCCTCGCTTATTAAGGCAATATTCACACCGGAACGTTTCAGGACTGTGGCAAAAGAGTGTCGGGCGACGTAGGTTGTCAGATTTGTATTCATTCCCAATATTTTAGATAATTTTTTCAACCGGTAATTAACACTTTTCAAAACTTTCTTTTTACGGTTATACTTTTGTATTTCTGTAATATGTACGCCGCTGTCCAAAATCGGGAAAAGATAGCCATTTGATAGATGGCGGTATTTTTCAATGATTGCCAAAGCGTTTGCGGATAAAGAAACCGTAATTTTCTTGTGCGTTTTTTGCCTCACATACGAAAGTCGCCCATTGATAATATTTTCCGGTGTCAGGTTTGCCATGTCTGCAAAATTCATTCCGCCGCACAGGTAACTGAAAATAAACAAATCCTGACTTAATTGCATCAAATTCTTATCATTACTAAAATCTAAATCAATGATTTGTTTAACGTTTTCTTTGAGAATCGCCCGCTTTTCGGTTTTCGTATTAAAGCGGGATATTCTAAACTCATTAAACGGATAGTCGGTTTTCTTAACATGCTTTTCACCAATCGCTTTGTTGTAGGCGCTTCTTAATGTTCTGAAATACAAACTCATTGTTGTTTCGGCACACTTGTTTTTACGTAGCCACTTTTCGTATTGTTTCAGAAAATCATCGTCAATATGTGAAAATGGCATATCTAATGGATTGCCGGTAAAGTTTTTCAAAGAGTGATACGAATCTTTGTAAATTCTCGAATTGCCTATTTTATTGGCTAATTCATAGCTTTTTATCAGTTCTTCGTAAAATTCCGATACGGTCTTTGTCTTCTTTTTGACTTTCGGCGCAATCAAGGTAGAAGCAGTAAATTCCCTGTCTTCGGACTTCAATTCTAAAATCTGTTTCTGAAAATCCATCTCTTTCTGCAAAATGATTTTCAAAATCAATTCTTTGTTGGGACAGTTCGGTTTAGGTTTGTTTTTCTCAAAATCCCAATGGTCGGGATTGACTGATATGCCTAAACTTTGGTACTTTGTTTTCCTGTCCTTGCATACTCTAATCATTAAGGGATTATCCCCATTTGCTAACGTTTTCGACTTGTAGCAAATCACACTAATTGTTGTACTCATTTTGTTTTTTGGTTTAAACATTGGTTTAAACACCGGTTTAAACAACCATGTCATAACAAGACTTAACTAGTTGAAAATGAATGATACTTCGGTTTACACACTTTTCACTGTTTTAAGGCTAAATTCGACGTAATCTTACGACTATAATCGAATAATTTTACCCTTCAATCATCTCTTTTCGTCTGAAAACTGATGGAAAAATTGACCTAAAAACAGGATAGTCTATCTCTTTCTCAACTATTGAACAAAACAAACATATTCTGCAATAAATTGAATTTCAGTTATTTTAAATTTCAGTCAAAAAAAAACTGACAACCGATAACCGATAACTGAAAACAATTCCCTACCTTTGCCCCCGCATTTCACAAAAACACGTTTCGGGGTGTAGCGCAGTCCGGTTAGCGCACCTGCTTTGGGAGCAGGGGGTCGCAGGTTCGAATCCTGCTACCCCGACGAATTTAGAATCATTATGATTATGAGTACGTCGAATATATTGAATTTAATTGTGCAATTACCGCTAACAGAAAGGTTTGTCGTTCTTGAACAAACGCTTAAATCAATTAAGGACGAAGAGTTTAGGCGGACAATGACAACGGCAGCCGACAGGCTTTACGATGATTACACCAGTGACAGTGAACTGACAGCTTTTACTTCTTTGGATTACGAGGATTTTTATGAAGCAAGGTGAAATATGGCTTATAGACCTTGACCCTGCTAAAGGTGCAGAAATAAAAAAGACTCGTCCGGCTGTGATTGTCAACGATAACAGTTTAGGACGATTGCCTTTGAAAATCATTATACCTATCACAGATTGGAAAGACCATTATGAGATTGCACCTTGGTTTGTTAAAATAGCGCCGGACAGCAACAATGGGCTTTTCAAAATATCTGCCGCCGACTGTTTTCAAATTCGCTCCCTCTCCGAAGAACGTTTGATACGGAAACTCGGTTACATAGACTTTTCTACTCTTTACAGCATTCAGTTAGCTATAAAACAGGTTTTAAATTTATAAACTTACAAACTACTGACCATTTTTTTACGAGTTTGTACTTCTCAATAAAATACAATACGGCGTTTATTGTTTTCTTTTTGTTGAATATCACTCGTATATCCTCGTACACGTCCAATCACTTTTGTTTTATTAATTCGCTGCCATATACACCTTCTTCCCAAACTGCAAAACAAATCCGAATATTTTTTGCACTCAGTCGGCGTATAATTTCAATTTCATACAATAAGACTGCTATTTCACGTAATGGGCTTCAAAAGATATGGTCGGCCATAAGGGAAGCGGTATCTTTGCAGTAAAAAAATGAAACATTTAAAGTATAGTATTCTTGCAGCCATATTGTTGATAATCAGCGTACGCTGTATTGATGAGAAAGTCCTTCAAATTGAAACGGACTTCACTGAAATTCCCGATTCGACGGAGGTCCCGGATGTATACGATGCGTATATTGATTCGCTCAATCCCCGCAAGTATATCTACCTGACGATCGACGATGTGCCCGTTGAGGGAAGCGCTTATATAGACAGTATTATCGCCCTCGAAAAGGTCAAAGCCAATCTTTTTCTGATCGGGAGCCTGGTCAAGGGAAGCAGGCGGTTCCTGAAATACCATGAGGCGTTCATGCAAAATCCCTACATCGAAATCTATAATCATAGCTATTCGCACGGAAACAACAGATACAAAGAGTTTTACAGGAAGCCGGAAGCTGTGCTGGAAGATTTTGAAAAGAACAGGACGGAAATGAATATCTCCTTCAAGATAGCCCGGTTGCCGGGACGGAACCTGTGGATAGTGGGAGAGCGGAAGAAGAATTGCCGGCAAACAGGCACGGCATCAGCTCAATTGCTTGCAGAAAACGGATACCGGATTTTCGGCTGGGACTTGGAATGGGAATATGATCCCAAAGACTGCACTCCCGCACAAAGCGTCTATCAGTTGGTCGAAGAAATTGATGAGGCCATCAGCTCGCCCAGGACTTTCACCGCCAACCATGTCGTGCTGCTTGTTCATAACCAACTGTTTGGAAAACAAACCGATGGCAACGACCTGCAAGCACTTATCCGGCAACTCAAAGAGAAGGACTACACTTTCGAGTATCTCACCCTGTATGACAGTGTGCGAAACGTCTCCGAATAAGTTTTTATGCCATATTTTTCCCTGATGGAAACCGATTAATAGACTGCTGAAAGCTTGCGTATTTCGGCGAGGCGGCGGGCAAGTGATTTGTCCTGTCGCACAATTTGCATGTTATATTTCAATTGCATACGCATCAGCAAGTCGGCATTGATTCCCAAAGATGCCTCAAACAACATGGCTGTATTTGCTGTCAGAGGCCGTCTTTGATTCAAAATATCGTTCAACACGGTGTATGAAACGCCCATTTGTTTTGCCAAAGAAATTTGAGACAGTTTGCGGTATTCAATTTCTTCTTTCAGCAATTCGCCCGGATGAGTGGGGCTAAATCCATATCCTAAATTACCCATCGGTGTTTTTTATCCGTCGTTTTGCCTTTATAATAAAGGTCAGACAAGTATTTCTTCTCAAAAGTAATTTCCATATCGCCTGCTTGATCGATGCAAAGATAATGACATTTCCGGATATACACAAAAAAAGTGTATTTTTTATGCTTTAAAGTTGTATTTGTGCCAAATGGAGCCGTTCATTATTCGTCAAGGCTTGTATACAATTATTTTGTAAAATATTATTTGGTGTAGTCCCATTTTTCATCGATGTATTCCGGAATATAAGAATTTTGGTAATAGGATTCCAAATAGTCACATTCCGAAAGAAATAGATGTAACCCGGTTGTGTTCTTGTATTTATCAATAAAAACTCGATAGACATTTTCTATCTGTGGTAGCCGATACCACAAATTGTAAACATTGTTTTACCATTCATATTTCGCTCTGACGTCAGGGTCTTTATACACATCAAAATAGCGGAGATACAGACGTTTAATCCGGTGGTCTTCAATAAATTTCCGGTCTCCGTCCGAAAGTCTGAACGTCGTTTTCCAGTAATAGACTGCGTTTTGGGGTTGAAATACCGGTACGTCCGGCGCCTGTTCCGCCTTCTGCCGGCACGCAGCGAAAAGCAGGAGCATGGGTAAAAATAAAAAAAGTTGTTTCATTGTTGTTCGTTATGTAATGTTTCCCTTCTCCAAACCAAATAGTTGACTCCGCTCAATTGTGTTTCGCTTTTCACGCCAAAGGTCGTTTGCTTGCCCTGCTCATCCACATACCAGCCGTAGGCGACGCTGCCTACGAGGTAGATGGCATCGGAGATTCCGGCGTCGGCCAGTGCCTGGGCAAAGTCGTGGAACGATTCGCGCTCGCCGCTTTCGATCATCATCACCTGTCCGTCCCTGATGGCCAGTGCGCGACGTATGGCTTTTCCTTTCGGCTTGTTGTCAATAGGCTCTCCGTTTTTTACAAGCGGATATTGACGGAAGAAGTATCCCTTTCCGTCGATAGCAGACTGTAGCAGAGGCGTTTCGTCGGCTACTCCGATGGTAAGCACCCGATTGATAATGGCACAAAAGCCTTTTTTGCTGATACCGCGCACCAACCGCTCGCCCGACAGCACAAAATCGCCTACGATGCCAAAGTTGTTTGCCCCGACATCGGCCGCCTGCGCAATAAAGACGACTGTGCTGTCCGACTCGCCAGGCATTGTCAGCGTCAATTCGGGGACGGCATTGTAGGGGATATAAACCGTTAAGGGGACGTCATTTACCGTATCTCTGCGGACATTAATATATCCCGGAGCTGCCTTAAATTCCGGTGTCGTCTTATATTCCGGAACTGTGTCAGTTTTAATATCTTCAGACGCTTCCGGCTTTATATCCATATTCAATGAAACCGACTGATATTCATCTTTTTGCGATTTGTTGACCATCGTAACAATCAAGAACACAATCAGAATGATAACGCCCACACCGGCAAGGATTTTATAAATCAGCTTTTCAATTCTATGCAGGAATTTTTTCTGCCAATCCTCCGGCGCCAACTCATCATGTGCTTTTTGACTTAAATCTTTGTCTTGCAGCAGATTTTTCTCTTCGTCTTCCATACTTTGAGAAACTTCTCCCTGTGACGGACCCGTCTCTTCCCGAATCAGATTTTGTCCGAGTATTTCTATTTCATCGTCCGATATATTCTTCTCTTTCATACGCTTATTCGTTAAGTGTTGATTCTATGACTGTTTTCAGCAGCTTCAAGGCCTCTTTCGATGCCGTCAGTTCAAAGCGCTTCTGAAAATCCTTATCCGATAAGATGATTTGCTGTCTGGAGGGGCAAATGTAATAAATGTAATTCCTGTTTATAATCAGGCTCTTGCCCACCCTGACAAATTGTGAGGCATCTGTTTTTAACTGGCTTTCAATAAGTTGCTGAAACATGCCCAGATTGATGGTGAAGACACGTTTTTCGGCATCGGTCAGAATGATCGTGGAATAATTCCCGTCCGAAACGATATAGACAATCCGGTCGGGCGACACCCTGACCAGTTCATCCTGATTGACTATGATCAAATATTTCTCCTTTGCCATTGACTTTTAAAAACAGACTGCAATATTAGTCAATAATCAGGAAATTGGACAATAATTTTTCGCCTCATTGTATGAAATTGGTTTCAGATTGTATGAAATCATTGCCGAAGTGTAAATGTGATATCAAAATCACTTAATATTTTAAAAAAATGTTATATTTGTGCCTTGAATTTGTAATTTTAAAAAGAACAATTGGGTATGAAAAATTTTTTGATGGTCACGGGATTGCTGCTTCTCCCCGTACTGCTATGGAGTCAGGAGTTTCCTAAGATTGATGAAGCTGTGCGTATCAATCAGTTAAAGCCGCGTGAGGGAAAAGTGAGAATGGTGCTGGACACGGATACCTACAACGAAGTGGACGACCAGTTTGCGCTGGCTTATGCTTTATTATCAGCCGATAGGGTCAGCGTTGAAGCGGTTTATGCCGCTCCGTACTTTAATGACCGGTCTACCGGGCCGGGCGACGGGATGGAAAAAAGCTATGAGGAGATATTGAGATTGTTCAAATTGTTGAAGAAACCGTCTGATGGACTTGTATTTAGAGGCTCTACCGATTATCTGAAGGATGTCAAACAACCGATCCGGAGCGAAGCGGCGCTCGACCTGGTGCAAAAAGCGATGAAAAGCTCGCCGGACGATCCGCTCTATGTGGTCACCATCGGTTGCATCACCAATGTCGCATCTGCACTACTTATTGAACCTCAGATAATTAAAAATATTGTGATTGTCTGGCTCGGAGGCAATACGCTGGACTGGCCAACGCAACGGGAGTTTAACATGGGGCAGGATTTGATTGCCTCTCAGGTTGTTTTGAACTCCGGCGCGCCTTTGGTGATCACGCCGTGCATGGGCGTTGTCTCGCATTTCCGCACGACCATTCCCGAGCTGGGTTATTACTTGAAAGGGAAGAATGAACTGTCTGATTATCTGTATGAAACCGTAGTCGGATACAACAGCAAAAAGGTAGAAGCATGGTCGAAGGAAATTTGGGATGTGGTAGCCGTGGCGTGGGTGATCAATCCGTCGTGGGTACCTACAAACCTGGTACACAGCCCCATTTTGACTGATCAGGCAACATACAGCGTGAATCATTCGCGCCATTTCATTCGGATGGCCTCTTTCCTTGACCGCGACGCGATTTTTCGCGACTTGTTTGCCAAACTGACCAAATAACCGTCCGTTCATTCCTGTATATCATGTATTTACTTGATTTTATACATCATAACAGCGATTGGAAAGAAAAGCTCCAACAGGCACCTTATTGCCTGTATATCAACGAAGAAGATAATTATTATCTGCTCAAATACAATCAGTTTGAAAGTGACTTCAGTAATATGATTGTGCGTGAGTGCAGGGGGATCATTTTGCGAAAGGCTGATTTGACGGTTTGCTGCCGGGCGTTTGATAAATTTTTTAACGTACAGGAGGAAAATGCAGCCAAGATTGATTGGGCG
>JAITMT010000195.1 GCA_031277235.1 Tannerella sp. | reverse complement strand
CCCTTGCCGGTTTCGTCCGAAGTGGCAGGGGCTTGCACGGGTTGGCTCCGGTCGGGACGGACATAACGGCTTTCGCCGACTACATCGGGAACGGTTTCGTGTTTTTGGGGTGGCGCGTCCCCGTTCCCCCTTGCATTCGCCTTTTTGGGATAGGCGATGCGGTATAAAAGGAACAGGGCTGCCAGCATGATCAGAATGGCGATTAATTTCATAACCCGTTAAAAATCAATCATATTACCGCTTTCTTTCTTCGCCAGTTCCTGCCTGTACAACTCTGTTATTTCATCCTTGTGGGTTTCGAGATGTTCAATCAGGATTCCGTCAATATATCCTCCAACCGTAATGTCCCTGCCGGAGATTGCCTTGACAATTTTCGAGACGGTGGCATGTACGTGCCGGCTGATATAAACACATTGCCGTGTTTCCAGTTTCCTTCCGGTCATGAATATTGAGGCGTAGTTCGCCGTTGCGTTCCGCGTGGATTTACCGTCGCTTCCGTTGTCTTTGCTTTCTTTACTGAATAGTTTCATATTAAACCTGTTATTAAATGTTGTTAATTGTTTTTTTTAAAATACGTCCCTGCTGATTTTCTGTCTGTAAGCCCGGGAAATATCTTCCTGGAAACTCTCGAAATGGTGCACAAGCACATTGTCAATGTAACCGGACAGCGATACTTCATTGTCGCCGATGACCTGGACTATCTTCAGTATCCGGTCGTGAAACTCTTTTCGGACATAAACAGATTTACCCTGGCGGGCAACCGTATTGGATTCCCTGATAAACAGGGTTTTATAATCCTTTCCATTTTGTACTTTTACCTTTTTCATCATACATCTATTTAAAAATTACATTTTTTTTGAATGACCTGACAATATCATCTCCGAAATTCTCAAAATGATGTGTCAGTACGTTGTCTATATAGCCGAACAGGGACACTTCATTGGATCCTATTACGGAAATAATCTGCGAGATGCGGTCGTGATATTCCCTGCGGATATATACGGACTTTCCGAAGCGTGCAGGCGGCAGGTCGGATTCGCGGATGAACAGCGATTCATATTGCTGCTGTCCCGTCCTTCCGCTACGCTTTTCCTCTTTGGGCTTTTCCGGCATTTCGGGTTGTTGCTCCGTTTCCGGCGAAGCAACGGGCTGCGCCTGCGGTTTTGGCGGAACGCCTGCAATACCGTTATCCCGCTCGTAAATGGACTGAAGCATCGCGGCTTCATCTATTTCTTCTACCGGTCTGTTATTCCTTGCCATCTCCCGTCAATTTTAAGATTTCACAAATCTCGTCTGCCAGACTGTCTATATTGCTCCCCCTGAGCGATGTTTTGTCTGCAGGAAAAAGCGTTGAGCGGAAAATGGAGTTTCTGTCTTCCGACATTTCCTTGCGGAAACGGACAGAGTTCGGCAGCGGGGTTTTCATGATTTGGAGTCCCAGCTCGCCGATGGCGTTTTCGTACGCTTCATACAGCGGCGTTTTTTCCCTGCTGTCCACCATGTTCCAGAACAGGAAAAGCCCTTTCAGATTGCCCCTGTTCATGCTGATAATGTGGTCGTTGAGCATCGTTGCATACTGCAATGTGCTTTCCAGAACAAACCGGTCGGCGCTAACGGGCGTGAAGATATAATCCATCGCTGAAAGCGTCTGGACGACTCCCCTGCTGTTCAGCGTTCCGGGCAGGTCGAAGAAAATCACGTCATACGGCTTTTCGGAACTGTCAATCAGCGCCTGTGCATCTCCGACAGCGGTTTCCGCCGTACTTTCCCTGACCCGGTAGGCTTTTACGCCTCCCTTGCCGTACATCTCAAACGCCATCCGTTTGAAATAACCGCTGCCGGTTATCAAAACTTCATCGCGCCTGCGTTCCCTTACAATGCTGTGCTGCGGAAAATCACAGTCCAGCACGGCTACACGGTAGCCCTTTACATAATGCAGGTAACTTGCAACAAGCACCGTTACCGCTGTTTTGCCCATTCCGCCCTTTTGGGTCGAGAAGGCGATAAATAATGTTTCCCTTTTCATTTGAACATTTGTTTAATTTGTTTTACCACCGGTTATAAAAACCGTTAACTGTTTTATAATTTATTTTTCGGCTTGTCTTTTCTTTCATTTTGATATTCAGTCATTTATCCTGAAAAACAATTTATTTCTCCAATATCCCAATGTTCAGATATTTGAACAGTTTTAAGAATAGCGGTAAAGTAATATCCGTATTCATACCGTTTGCCGTCCATCCGGATTTTGTTATTTTCAACCATTGTTATTTTCATTTGCCCGTTCCTTTATTTAACTGTCCATTTCCTTTATTTAACTGTTTCACTGTATGTTCATTTTGAAAAATGTAAATCGAACTGTCTGTACCGGCAAATTTTTGTACCGATTTATTTACCGGCGTACGAACAATCCGGCTGCAAAGGAATACATAAAAATCCACGTATTTGCCGCTTTTTGCGGAGTGGCAGGGGTTGTCCGGCAAAGTGGCAGGGGTTGTCCACCCCCAACCTGCCAGCCGTTTGAAAATACACCCGTAACTTTGCAGCCTGATTTC
>JAITMT010000301.1 GCA_031277235.1 Tannerella sp. | reverse complement strand
TAAACCGTTACAATGGATATGAATTTTTGCGATATACGCACGATGCAACCGACTCGACTTCATTGGTTAACGACTTCGTCTATTCATTATTCATTGATTCCTCACACAGATTGTGGATAGGAACGGAAGAGGGACTGAATCGCTACGATTTTGCAACCGGTCGTTTTGTGCATTATACCGTTTCACCGCCCGTTTATTCATTTTTTGAAGACCGTAACCGCCGTATCTGGGTTGCTTCACCTGCCGGTCCCGGCTGGATAGATACCCTGCAACAAAAAATCGTGTTGCCTCATCAGGAGCAAAATGTAAACCTGTACTGGGAAGATTCTTCGCTCCGGTTATGGATGGGCGTAAGCGGGGAGCAGGGACTTGCGGTTCACAGAAACGACCATTCAACACGGATTTTCATATTCAATTAGCCCCCCTAATTTTCACGACGTAGCCGTAGGATTGAACACTATTTTTTTATTACCCAGCCATGGATAGTCAACACACGTTGATTTTTTAAAAAAGTCCAGTAATGCCGGGAGTTCTCTTTTCTTTTTCAGGTCAATCCGTATTTGGTCTTCTTCTATGACGATATCCCCGCTGTTTGCGATGAATTTTTCATAAATTCGCTCGTCTGTCATGTGTTGATAGCGGTCTATCGACATAGCCAGCAGCCTGTACAGGTTGTGTGCCAGTATGGACATCACCAAATCAAAATCCACTTTGATCACCATTGAAGAGGATAATCTGTTGAGATGAAAAAAATCTGTCTGTTCGGATATTCCTTTCTCTACCAGCCATCTGCGGGCGTATTTTCTCACAATGGCTTCTACCGGTAAATCAAAGTCATTGGAGAGCATCACGGCAGGTTTGGTTTTTCCGTTTCCGGTAATGACCGTCTGCCGGACAGTTTTGGGTTTCCCCGTTTCAGCATCCTTATATCCGGGCAATTCAATATTTTGTTCATATACTTTCAAACTCCTCTTTTTCAATCCGTTTGTCTCCACTCTAATGGTTTTCCACACGGCGTCTTTCCGGATTTTTTCCAACATCTTTTCGCCTCTGCGCCTGATGGTGATGAACTTGATTTGCCGGTCGTCCAATTTGGAAAGGTTCTCATAATTGGTAAACTTGCTGTCAAAAATCAAGTATTTCAACGAGTTATTTCCTTTTTGGTCAGTTTTGTAAAAATCAAGATATTCCAGCACTACCGCCGATTCATTGCGATGCATCACGTTAGTGTTCCCATAATCAATGATGCCGCTTTGAGGGTCCTGCGCCAGAACTGCCGGCATGCTCGACAAAGCCTTTCCGCGTTTGCCGCTCCAGTTGTTTTCCAGATGTGCATCATCACCCCAGTATGGGATAGTGGTAAAGTCAAGATTGACCGTGTCCGACAACAGTCCGTTCTCTACCCATATTTTGTGTAACTCTTTGAGAAAGTAGCAGTTCATCTGTCCGTCCACTCTGCTGGAATAGCCACTGAACCACGCCGTTTTGGGCAAAACGTTCAATCCTGCAAACAGTCCCATACCACGATCCATACACCAAAGGTCATCATGGCTATAACGCTTTATACCAGACAGTTTCAGCGCAAGAAAACAGAGAATGGAAGACAGTTTATTGATAACCGTTGTGGAAGGATAAGCCGAACGCTCTATCAGGCGATGAATGCCATACTTATAAATAACTGGTAAAAATGCAAATAGCCCGCTGGCGGAAGAATGAAATTTTTCCGGTTTCATGTCTAATTGAATAGCTTCAGGCGCTTTTATTTTAGGGACTTCCAACTGTTTTTTTTCTGCTGCGCTACGACGTGGCAAACGGGCAAATCCTTCATCGCAAAGCGTTTGATAGACAACCCGGTAAGAGGTTTCATACGAGAGTGAATTAGCCACGCTGACAATATTCTCTACTGAAAAATTTTTCTTCCGCAGTTTGATAATCAATTCTTTGAGTTTATCATTTTTGACAGGCTTTCTGCCGACTGCAACTTCTTTGAAGAAAAAATCTTCATCCGGGTGTTCCTTGAGATGTTTGCGAAAATCTCTGATTAAGGAATAGAAAGATTTTTTTGTATATCCATACATTTCAGCCACTTGGCTTGCAGGCAGTTTTTCTTTAAAAAACTTATACAACGCATCATATTTTTTTTTGATAACGAATTGCTGATTGTTGAAATAATCTTCCGGTGTCATTTTAATAAGGTTTAAATCGTACATGAAACAATATTTTGCAAAGATACAAAAAATTTCAATACAAATACAAAAAAAATGAAATAATCAACAAATAAACCATATTTGACATTTTATACAGTTGTAAAAATGGTTTTTGCAAGCGTGAAATTCAGGAATTATGAGATATGAACACCTTAATATTTTTCAGTAATTATGTATGGGCATAAATGATATAAATTTGTGTGTCAGAATATTAACATTGCGGACGGTTTGAAAGATTAAGGTGGGGGTGAATATGAAAATCCGTGCTCATTATTGGATAAAAAATTGTACCCACTCCAACCGTCTGTTATTACATCGCTACCATGTTCAATATTGTTTTCCACAAACGGCAAAAGGTTTTCCGTTGATGCTTCGGATATGATTTGGAAGCGTACTCTGCCAAT
>JAITMT010000181.1 GCA_031277235.1 Tannerella sp. | reverse complement strand
ATTCTGATGAACCTGCGTATTCAGAATATTCCAGCGCATGAAATTCAATCGCTGGGAGGCGTCAATCTCCGCCGCATAATCATCAACCGTTTTCACCAGATTTTCAGCCGTGATTGCTTCGTTGTCGCGGTAATGTTTCCAGGTATCGACAATTTCCGGCTGAGCGTTTTTGATGATTTTGTAAAAGAAATTTTTGATATTCTCATCCCATTTCGGAAAACTTCCGTTTACCGCGCTAATCCAATCCGTCTTATCATTAATGGGATAAGTGCGGTTATCGTTTTCAAGGGCAATGTCAAAATCCCACACGGGACCGACATAAAACCGGTCGTTTCCACGCGGTTTGTACATGTAAACACTCCAGTAGGTATCCGTGTTGCCCGTCAGTTCCCCAATCAGGAAATGGCGTACAAACGTCTGAATATCAAGATAATTCCTGTAGAAAGACGGAGAACTGTTGTAAACGGCATTTTCAAGCATATTGAAATAATTAATGAGATAATCCTTCTGTTCAGGTGTAATCACATCATCATCAGGGGATTTAATCGTAACGGGAATTTTTATTCGATTTGATTCAAACCAGAGTTTTTCGGTTAAGTAGTAGGCGTCAACTTCCACGAGATAGCCACCCGTCAGTTTTTCACCCGAATTATCCTCCTCGTCCATTTCATCAACGTCCACGCGATTTTCCCGCACGTCAATATGGTCGCAAAACTGGTAGCAGCCCTTGTATTCGCCGTTAAAATACACATTGACAGGTCTGCCCGCCGGCGTGTAGGGCATTTCAAAACGCTTGCTGATATCAAATGCCAACAGATTGCGTAGCAGCGTTTTATCTCCATAATTATTGATCAGCGTCCAGTTTTTGGCTTTTGCAGGAAATCCCAAGGGCGACGTCGAATTGTACAGTTTCAACCGGTACGGTTTTTTCGGAAAATCCCAGCTGGCATTTCCCCTACCCCTGATTTCCAGACTGTCGCTGTAGAACTGCGTCCCGTCTTCGGAAATAAAGGAGACGATTCCCCTGATATAATTCTCTTTGTCCATAACTTCCCTTGCATCAACAGTATGGATGATAACATCCGGAATATTAGCCGTTTGCGTGAGTTTTGAATCGTTGCCTTCCGAACGGTAGCCATAGAAAGCCAGTTCGGAGATATTGCAGCGCACATCGTTGGGTCCGACATAACGCACATAGCGGAAAGCACGCGAATTTTCAACCGTTTTTTCGGTCATTACGTTCTCCGGCGGAGTTTCCGTAATCATGCCCAGCGGAACGGCGTCTCCGAAATCGGGCGAGTTGGCACCTTCCAGCACGCCCAGTCTCAGCCTGACGCCCCATTCTCCACGCGGACAAAAGGCAACTTTGGTAATAACATGCTTTTCACCCAAGTCAAGTCCAACCCAGGTATAGGAACGGTCGTAGGATGCAAAAATAGTGCTGAAATCGCCGTCAAAAGCGTTACTTTTAGTATTAACCGTCTCTGTACGATCGCCATTGCTATAGTCAACGCTATAGTGTGTCCCAATAATTTGTATCGCCTCACCGTCGGGAACCAATTTCACGCTTTCCTGCCCAAAAACGCTGAAAGCGGAGACGAGGCAAATGAATAATGTTAATTTTCTCTTGTTCATGCTTATAATTTTTTACGGATTAACGTTGCAAATATATAAACTATTTTTCGAAATGCCAAATTAAAGCAAAAATTAGTAACGCCAACAATGAACCGGCTCCCAGAATAGATAAAATAATTCCGTAAATCATACAATATTTCCGCGCTCTCGCTTCGTCTTTGATAAACCGTTTGCCGAATGCAAAGTCTGACGGAGGTATATACCATTCGCCCAAAATCAGGATTATCGTCCAATTATACCCGGCTGCCAATATATTGATAATGCCCCAAATCAGTATTAATACGGACAAAATTACAAAAATCAGAAAAATCACTCCCATAACCAATTGAAATTTATAATATTACATGGTCATTTCTCCCTGTCATTCCGGGTGCAGTGAGGAATCTTGACAAACCTTGAACCTCAAACCTTGAATCTCAAATCCAAAATCGTAAATCCAAATTCTAAAATCTCTCTTTGTAAGCCCAAAGCCCCAGCGCCGGATTGGAAATGTAATAGATTTCTTCGTCGCCGACCGTGTTCCAGCCGTCTTTCAACGTTGCGGGGTCGTATTTTTCCAGCATTTCCGGTAAATCGGCGTATCGGAAGCCCGCCCTTTCAATTTCCTCTCTGGAAAGGCGTCCGGGACAATACGTGATCCTGAAACGACCTTCCGACGAGCCGTGTATCAAGTGCGCCGCCACGCCGAGATTGCTTTTCAAATCGTCGTTTTCCTTCGTCCATTGCAATATCTGCGGGGTATTCGTATAGCCGTATTTTCTGATTATCAGGTCATTGGTGTCGTCTTCACCAAACCGGCTCAATCCGGGCGCCAGCACGATCAACTCGCCGCCGTCGGCTATCGCCATTCGCGTGCGGTAAATACTCTTGTTGCCGAGCCACGTTGAGCGAAATTCCTCAGGATCAAGGTAAACGACTGCTTTTTTCATTTCCCTGTCCAGCATCCGGAAATTCGTTTCCAGCGACAATGCTGCCGCCTGTTCAAAACACTCCGCATCGTCGCCGATGTATAAACCGCTCATTTGCAATCCGTTTGCTCCTTCCGAAATAACCGTTTGAATATAAACGACGGGCAAATCCTTCGCAAAATGCTCCGAAGCGTAATTCAGCACCTTGCGCACGGGATTCGAGGCGCGCCCCATGATGCGCTCCATGCCGTAAGCCGCGCCGATAAAATGACTTTTATTGATGCACTCCGCGCCGCCGACGCCTACGAAAACATTTTTGTTGTAGTTCGCCATGCCAATCACTTCGTGCGGAACAACCTGACCCACAGACAGTATCAAATCGAAACCGCCTTCTTTCAACAAACGGTTTACCTGTATCGGAACGTCGTAATCTACCGCTCCTTCCGAGACTTCCCGGACAAATTCCGCCGGCACAGTTCCGATATTCACCACGTCGTTGCGCCAGTTATGCACTCTGAACAGCGATTTCGGCACGCCTGCAAACATTTTTTCGAGTTCGCCGTCCGTCATCGCAACATGCGTTCCCAGCGCAGGCATGACGTCCGTAAGCCGTTCGCCGAAATATTCATACATGTAGCGTGTCAATTCGCCTGCCCGCGAGTGAAAGCGCGTAAAATCGGGCGGAATAACGAGCACTTTTTTCCGTTCTCCCATTTTGTCGAAAGTTTCAAACAGCGCCTTTTTAATCTCGTCGGCGGTGAACGCTTTTTCTTTGTTTCCTTGTGAGTAATATAACATTGTTTAATCGTTTAGGTGTTTGATAAAAATTTTAGGCGTAGGCGGAAGGCAGAGGCAAGGGAAAAGGCAGAAGGCGGAGGCAAAGGCAAAGGCAAAGAAGGAGACAGAGGAATTTATTTTTCTAAAGAGACTATTAAGGCGATTAGTTCATCAATCACATTTTTATATCCCATTATCATTCTTTCGCTAATATCCGTTGAAACATAATTTTGAGAATTTGCCACAAGAATTTGACTGATCGTTTCAAAAGCGCTACCTTTTGCTATTTTGTAAAACCGGGTTTTATCTTTTGACTCAAACCGTCCGTATCCCTCTGCTATATTATGAACAACAGAATTGGAGGCACGTTTTATTTGATCCGTCAGGCAAAATAATTCATCTTTGGGAAATAGTTTTATCAATTTATATACTTCACAAAGCAAAGAAAATGCATTTTGCCAAACACGCATATCTCGAAAATCATTGTACTTTCCCACCATTTTCTTATTCCTCTATCTTTATTTTTGCCTTCGCCTTTATCTGTTCCTTCGCCTATTTTGCCTCCGCCTTTGCTTGTTCTGCCTCCGCCTTTGCCTGTTCTGCCTCCGCCTCTCACCGCTGCACGCGTGCATTTCCTTTCCAGATGCTCCAAACCTGCTCTTCATCAGCGGGTTGGGCATAGTCGGTGAGGAAGGTTGTAGCGAGCGCGCCGGTTGCCCAGCCGAACTGGAGCCACTTTTCCGGTTCCCAGCCTTTGAGGATGCCGTAGAGCAAACCGCCGACAAAGCCGTCGCCGCCGCCGATACGGTCCAACACGTGAATTGGACGCGGCTGAATCACCTGCCAATCAGCACCTTCAAGCATGATAGCGCCCCACAAATGTTCGTTGGCGTTGATCACTTCGCGCAGGGTCGTACCAAACACGGAAACATTCGGAAAAGACTTTTTCACGTTGGTAATCATACCTTTAAAACTTTCTATTTCTGCCGCGACGTCTTTGCCGCCCGCTTCGGGTCCCTCGACGCCGAGACAGAGTTGAAAATCTTCTTCATTGCCCGCCAAAATATCTGCTATTGAGGCTATTTCCGTAAATATTTCGCGCAATTCCCGTTCGCGTCCTTTCCAGAATGTGGCGCGATAGTTGAGGTCAAAGGCGATTTTCGTGCCAAACACTTTGGCGGCGCGAGCCAATTCGAGGCAAAAGGCGCTCGTTTCGGGCGAAAGCGCTCCGATAAGTCCCGACAGATGAAGGATTTGCACGCCTTCATGCTCAAACAGCCGGTCAAGGTCAAAATCCTTCACATTGAGCGTGCGACCCACCTCGCCGCTGCGGTCGTTCCAGACGCGCGGACCGCGCGAGCCGAAACCGCTGTCGGCAATGTTAATCTGATGGCGGTAGCCCCAGGGACCGCCCTGTTCGACTTCCTTTCCTTCAAAATCCATGTTCCGGCTGCGCAGGTTGTCCTTGATGAATTGTGCTATCGGACTGCCTTTCACAAAGGTAGTCAGTACTTTAACGGGTAATCCAAGGTAGGAAGCGATGCTTGCCACATTGGTTTCGGCGCTGGTTGCCTGCATCAAAAGGTTATCGCTCGAATGAACAGGCTGTCCGTGAGCCGTGGGAGTGAGGCGAATTCCCATACTGGAGGGAACGACCAGAGACCATTTGCAATTTTCTTTTAATTTCATAATTATCTATTTTTTAGAATGTTAGTCTGTTGCTGCCGGAGCCGTCAGTTTGCGGAATGTTACGCAATCAATTAGCATGATGTAAGGCGCCGCCACAAAAATTCCGACAATCAATGCAATTGTGCCGATACAGATTATACCGATGATAATCAGCAGGATAATAAACAAAGGCAATTCCTGTCCCTTCGTAATTTGCCAACTCCTTTTGAGCGACTCGATAATGCCCGCATCTTCATCCACAATCGCGGCGCCATAATATCGAAGCCTGATTATCATATAGATACCGGGTAATACAAGCAAGAATAACCCGATAACTACGATGACGCTAAGAATAATTCCGGCAAACCAAAACGTGAAAAATTTGCGCGAAACCTGTCCGTAAGCCGAGAATTGCGGTTCTTCGCCGTCAATGGTCTGAAAGCAGTTTTTCATATATCCCATTGTAAAAATAATCCCTAAAACGGTGATTAACAGACTGATTATAAAACCGCTTACTGTTACTGTTCCGCCTTTTGCCGGCATCGCAAAAATATACAGCAGGGAATAGATGATGGTGAATCCTATCATCAACCCCACCAGCAACCAAAATTGCTTCAACAACCTCCTCCAGGAGGCTTTCAATATGTCCGAATAAATAATTTTTTTTCCCATCTCTATCATTTTTTGAGTTTGAAATCACGCACAAATATATTGCTTTTTTTCAATTTTTCATCCGATTGTTGAAAAAATAGGGTAAAAAATTTATTCCCGGAGAAAATTTGCATTCAGGGAAAAGGCAGTCAATCAAACTCTTCGCCGTATTTGATTTGTGCGTCCGCCATAAACTGCTTGATGCGCTGTTCATCGTCTTTTTTGCAGATTAGCAACACGTTACCGCTTTCGGCAACAATGTAATCATTCAATCCCTGAATGACGGCAAGGCGCGTCTTGTCGTTCAACGCAACGATGTTATTTTTAGCCTCGTACAACAGCGCGCGCGTTTGCAGTATCGCGTTGCTGTTTTCGTCCTTGGTTGCAATATCATAGAGCGATCCCCAGCTTCCCAGGTCTGCCCAACCGAAATCGAAGCATTTCATATACACATTATCAGCCTTTTCCATGATTCCGTAATCAATCGAAATATTCGGGCAATAGGGATAGTGCATGTTGATAAACTCCTGTTCCTCAGGCGTATTAAACTTATCCATACCCAAATCGAAACGGGAAGATATGTCGGGTAAAAACTGCCGGATGGCGTCAATAATGGTATTTACATTCCAGAGGAAAATGCCTGAGTTCCAGAAGAATTCGCCGCTTTCCACAAAGACTTTTGCCAGTTCAAGATTGGGTTTCTCGGTAAAAGTTTTTACTTTTGTAAAGTTATCTTTCTTTGTATCACCGGATTGAATATATCCGTAACCCGTTTCCGGACGACTGGGTTTGATGCCGAGCGTCATCAGGGCATCGTGTGTTCCGACAAATTCAAGTCCCTCGCGAATGGCAGCCAGAAACTCGTTTTCCTTCAAAATCAAATGATCGGAAGGCGCCACCACGATGTTGGCATTCGGATTGCGCTGGCGGATATGGTATGCCGCATAAGCGATGCAAGGCGCTGTGTTTCTGCGCGTTGGCTCAAGAAGAATCTGTCGCTGCTCCAGCATCGGAAGTTGTTCACGCACCAATGAACTGTATTTTGCATTCGTAACAATATAAATATTTTCGGGTGGTATTACCTGCGAAAACCGCTC
>JAITMT010000177.1 GCA_031277235.1 Tannerella sp. | reverse complement strand
GGATGGATTCCCCTCCCCCTGAGGAGCAGGGCTGTTAAGTTCTAAAATAAACCGACGTCATTTTGCATTCCGTACGGAATGCAACTAACAATGGGATACATATTCTACCGGGCGATATTCCCTACGGGAATAGAAAATACAGAACTTAACAGCCCTCCCCTGAGGGGGTTGGGGGCTTGGGTGCCCGAAGGGCGGGGTGGTGGAGTTCGGGATAAACGGGTGAACGGAAGAACGGATTTTCATAACCTCACGTCAATGATCCGGGGGCGTTTGCAGGAAAAGACAGTATCAGGCGGCTTTGGATATTGGATAACTCAAAAAAAATTATATAAATTACGATAAATAATTACACAAAAGAGTATTATCGTCTTAAAATTAATCCGGATTGCTTCGTTCTTTTATCCCGTAGGGATGGGATATTGGTAGAATACGGATTTTCTCTCCCGCCTGGCGTGCCGTCAGGTACGTAACAGGTTGATTTTTTTCATATCGCGTACCTAACGGCACGCCCGTTGTGTGTGACATGTTTTCTACCAATATACTGTCCCTAACGGGACATTGATGTCAACGTTATTCAATTTTTAGAACGCATTTTCAAATATTTCAAACCCTCATTTTTTACACCCCACCCGTCGGGACAATATATTGGTGGAAAATAGATTATCTCCACAATAGGTGTGACTTCAGGCACGCAACAGGTTGATTTTTTTCATATCGCGTACCTGACGGCACGCCCGTAGTGTGTGACATATTTTCTACCAATATCCTGTCCCTAACGGGACATTGATGTCAACGTTATTCAATTTTTAGAACGCATTTTCAAATTTTTCAAACCCTCATTTTTTACACCCCACCCGTAGGGACAATATATTGGTAGAAAATAGATTATCTCCTCAATCGGCGTGCCGTCAGGTACGCAATATGTTGGATTATTTTCCCGTATCGCGTACCTGACGGCACGCTTTTCCCGGAATTATCCTTTGTTCTACCAATATTACATCCCTGACGGGATTTTAGGAGAATATACGGATAATCATATTAATAAATAGAAATTATAGATACACTTTTGATGCGATTGCTATTTTTTTGAAAAAGATAGGGTAAAAACTTTACACTCGGGACGCAAAATCCGCGGTCAATAAAACATTGTCAATAGCCCGGAAACAATATTTTATCATTGACAAAAGCGTAAAAAATCAATCGCTTATCTTTCTAAAACTTCACCGAAAAACCGCCGCTGAAAGTGTTGTATCCGGTGCTTATTTCCGCAAAAACGCCGAGCCAGTTGGTCAGGTAATAGCGACCGCCGATGTGGAAATAGGTGGCAAAACGGGCTTTGTCCTTTTCTATCTTGTAAGTTTGGATGTTAAAGTTCGGCGCGATACCCACATACGTATCCAAACGGTCAACAAACTGGTAATGAACGTTTGCACGCACACCTGCGATATAGATTTTCAAAGATTCGCCGGCTAATTTATCGCTGTAATAGCCGCCGAAAATACCGCCTCCGAGCGTACATTCATCCACGAACAATCTGGCAAGTGCGTATTCATAGAATACCGAAACGGCTGTTTGATTGTCGTTTGCCAGTTTTACACCGAGACTTACGCCTGCCAGACTGTTGCCCTGCTCAAACGTATAGAGGTCGTCATACTGTGCTTTTGCACTGAAAACAAGTAATATAGCCAACGCTAACGATAAAAATAATCTACTCATCATTTCAAGAAAATTAAAGGATTTTTAATCAAATATTTGCAAGCAAAGGTAAAGGAAAAAAATGAAATTCGATGAATTTTTAACAAAAAAAATTCAAAAATCAAAATTTTAGCCCCATAAATACAGGGCAACCGAATCAAAAAATCATGTTTTGGTGCGGTTACCCCGATATAAATCAGCCAATTCGCGACATTATCCAAAACTTTTTCAAATAATTAGCCATTACTTTTGCAGAAATAAGGAAAACTTTTCGTACCTTTGCCGGACTTTTTTTCAGAGAGAGTGGTAAAATTATGTCTAACTTTTTAAAAAACAGAGTATTAACAAATGGGAAATCTTAAAAACATCGTCCCCGACGAGAATTTTAACTGGGATTCTTACGAAAGGGGCGACGCTTTGTCGCTGGACAAAAGCGTAGAGGAACTTACAAAAACTTACGATGACACACTTAGCACGGTGAAAGACAAGGAAGTAGTGGAAGGAACAATAACCTCCATGAACAAACGTGAAGTCGTGGTGAACATCGGCTACAAATCCGACGGGGTCGTTCCCCTGTCCGAATTTCGCTACAATCCGGAACTGAAAGTCGGAGATAAGGTGGAAGTTTACATTGAGAATCAGGAAGATAAAAAGGGTCAGTTGATTCTGTCCTACAAAAAGGCGCGTGCAGCACGCTCCTGGGACAGGGTGAACGAGGCGCTCGAAAAGGACGAAATCATCAAGGGCTACGTGAAATGCCGTACAAAAGGCGGCATGATTGTTGACGTGTTCGGCATCGAAGCGTTCCTGCCCGGCTCGCAAATTGACGTCAAACCGATTCGCGACTATGATATATTCGTTGACAAGACGATGGAATTCAAAATCGTCAAAATCAACAATGACTTCAAAAATGTGGTCGTTTCGCATAAGGTGCTGATTGAAGAAGAACTTGAACAGCAGAAAAAGGAAATCATTTCGCACCTCGAAAAGGGACAGGTGCTCGAAGGAATCGTCAAAAATATTACCTCCTACGGCGTATTCGTGGATTTGGGCGGTGTGGACGGATTGATTCACATCACCGATTTGTCGTGGGGGCGCGTTACGCATCCCGAAGAAATCGTGAAACTGGACGAGAAAGTGAACGTCGTAATCCTCGATTTCGATGATGAAAAGAAACGGATTGCGCTGGGTCTCAAGCAATTAACACCCCATCCGTGGGACGGTCTCGATCCCGACTTGAAAGTTGGCGACATCGTGAAAGGCAAGGTTGTCGTAATGGCTGATTACGGCGCATTTGTCGAAATCGCTCCGGGCGTTGAAGGATTGATCCACGTATCGGAAATGAGTTGGACGCAACATTTGCGCAGCGCCCAGGAATTTATGAAAGTGGGCGACGAAGTAGAAGCGCTGATTTTGACCCTCGACCGCGACGAACGCAAAATGTCTCTGGGCATCAAGCAGTTGAAGCCGGATCCGTGGGAAAATATCGAGGAACGTTTCCCGATCGGTTCGGTACACCAGGCAAGAGTTTGCAACTTCACGAACTTCGGCGTATTTGTTGAAATCGAAGAAGGCGTGGACGGTTTGATTCACATATCCGACCTTTCCTGGACGAAGAAAATCAAGCATCCGAGCGAATTTACCGCCATTGGCGCCCTCATCGAAGTACAGGTGCTGGACATTGACAAGGAAAACCGCCGTTTAAGCCTGGGACACAAGCAGTTGGAAGAAAATCCGTGGGACGTATTCGAGACAATTTTCACCGTAGGTTCCATCCACGAAGGTACGATTATCGAACTGATGGACAAGGGTGCAGTCGTTTCGCTGCCCTACGGCGTGGAAGGTTTTGTAACGCCGAAACATCTTGTAAAAGAGAACGGTTCGCCGGCGAAACTGGACGAAAAACTGCCGTTCAAGGTCATTGAATTTAACAAGGAAGCACGCAGAATCATCGTTTCGCACAGCCGCGTTTTTGAAGACGAGCAGAACGCCAAAAGAGAGGCAGAAAAATCATCCTCCAAATCTTCAAGAGGCAGCAAGAAAGAAAAGGAAAGCGAAGCCGTCATCCCGCAAATGGAGAAGACAACGCTCGGCGACATCGAAGAACTGGCAGCCTTGAAAGAAAAAATGGAAGGCGAAAAAGAATAAAAACAACTCTTAAAATAAAAAATTAATTTTTTTTCATCGGAAGGGCGAGCGCCGTGAGGTCCTCGCCCTTTTTTTATTTGATGTTTTCGTCCGACCTGCCAAAAGAACGCAAATGACGCAAAATCGTATAGTATTGAAGTCCTTTCATCCGTTCGCACGTTTAGCCGTTCTCCCGTTCATACAAATAAATGTATAAACACTATATTGTCAATTTATTTTACTATTTTTGCACTCAAAATCGAAAATACATTTTAACATTACAATACTATGATTAACAGATTATTATCAATGACATGGATCGTATTGATCCTCGCCGGCTGTACGGCAAATGCAAACAAAGGCAGTGCGGAACTCTTTGATTTGCAGACTGAAATGCGTGAAAATCCCGAAGGAATCAGCGCGGAAAAACCGCGATTCTCGTGGAAGTTGGCTAATAACCAACAGGATGTGATGCAAACCGCCTACAAAATCGAAGTGGCGGCAAACGAAAAAGATTTGAAGGCGGGCACAAATCTCGTCTGGAACTCCGAAAAAACGGAATCCGACCGCTCACTGCTCGTCGAATACGCGGGAATGCCGCTTGAACAGGGGAAAAAATATTACTGGCAGGTTACGGTCTGGACAAATCAAGGCGCTGAAAACAAGAGCAAAACGCAATGTTTTTCAACTTCCATAGACGGCGCTTCGATGTGGGATGTTGCCAAATGGATTGGCGTCAATGAAACCGTAAAAGTAGAGGACAACCGCACGATTTTACCGGCTCGCTATCTACGAAAAGGCTTCGACGTCGGCAAAACGAAAATCGCCCGTGCGACGCTTTACATCGCGGGCGCAGGCTCTTCGGTGGCGTATATCAACGGCAAGCAGGTCGGCGACGACGTTTTCGGGGCGCTTCCCACGTGGTACGATGCTTCCGTGCCGTATCTGACTTATGATGTTACGGAGTTGATTAAAAGCGGTAAAAACGCGCTGGGTATTGAGTTGGGTAACGGCAGATTCCTGACGATGCGCGAGCGGGGGATGGTTTCGTTCGGCGTGCCGCGACTGATGTGTGCGCTGACCATGGAATCCGAAGACGGTCAGGAAGTTACCTTCTTCACCGACGACACATGGAAAGCCACCAACAAGGGACCCATCACCGAAAACAACGAATTTGACGGCGAAAAATACGACGCCCGCCTCGAACTTGGCGACTGGACGAAAGCCGGTTACGACGATTCCGCGTGGCAGCAAGCCGAAATCATGGAAGCGCCGAAGGGCGAATTGAGGGCGCAACTTTCGCCAAGCCTCAAAGTGATGGAAGAAATCAAGCCCGTTTCGGTTACGGCGGTTGACGGCGGTCGCTATATTGTTGACATGGGGCAAAATATGGTGGGATTTCTGCATGTCAAATTGAAAGGCAAAAAAGACAAATCCATCACGATGAAATTTGCCGAAGTCTTGAAACCCGACGGCAAGGAATTGTACATGGACAATTTACGGGGCGCGCAAGTAACTGATATTTACACGCCTGCGAAAGACGGCGCCTTTACCTGGGAACCGAAATTCACCTATCACGGTTTTCAGTTTGCCGAAATTTCGGGACTCGATTATGCGCCGACCGTTGACGATTTCATCGGAAAAGTTGTCCACGATGAAATGGCGATTGGCGGGACTTTCGAGTCGTCCGATGAAATGCTCAACAAGATTCACAAAAACGCCTTGTGGGGCATTCGTGGCAACTATCGCGGAATGCCTACCGACTGTCCGCAGCGCGACGAGCGTCTCGGCTGGCTGGGCGACCGCGCTACGGGGGCTTACGGCGAAAGTTTCATTTTTAACAACGCGCTGCTTTACAACAAATGGCTGTTGGATATCGAAGAATCCATGAACGAAGCGGGCAGTATTTCGGTGGTTTCGCCGCGCTACTGGACGATTTTCAACGACGATGTAACTTGGCCCTCCGCCTTTTTCTACATTGCCGATATGCTTTACACGCAATTCGGTGACGATAAGTCCATTAAGGAACGTTATCCCGCCATGAAACGCTGGGTGGAACACATTGCCCAAACGACGATGAAGGATTACATCATCACCAAAGACACCTATGGCGACTGGTGCATGCCGCCCGAATCGCCCGAATTGATCCACTCCAAAGACCCTTCGCGCATCACCAACGGCGAAGTGTTGAGCACGACCGTCTATTACAGCATTTTACAACTGATGCAGAAATTTGCCGGAATGAGTGGAAATCAGGGTGATATAGCAGCATATAAAGACTTGGCGGACAAGATAAAAGATGCCTACAATAAGAAGTATTTCAATCCCGAAACGGCTCAGTATGACAACAATACGGTAACAGCCAATATTTTATCGCTCCAACTCGGACTTGTGCCCGAAGGTCGCGAGGCGGAAGTTTTCCAAAATATTGTGGATAAAACCGAAGGCGACTGCAAGGGACACGTCAGCGCAGGCGTGCTGGGCATCCAGCATTTGATGCGCGGACTGACGCAATACGGAAACCTCGAACTCGCCTACAAAATCGCGACCAACACCACCTATCCGTCCTGGGGTTACATGGTGGAAAGGGGAGCCACCACGATTTGGGAACTTTGGAACGGCGATACTGCCGACCCTGCGATGAATTCGCGCAATCACGTGATGTTGCTCGGCGACCTGATTATCTGGTACTACGAAAATCTGGCGGGCATCAAAAACGATCCGTCGGGCGTCGGATTCAAGAAAATTTGGATGGAACCCGCTTTTCCCGAAAAACTCAAATTCGTCAACGCCTCCTACGATTCGCCTTACGGTAAAATCGTCAGCAACTGGACGCGCGACGGCGATAACCTGACCTGGGAAATCACCGTTCCCGCCAACACAACGGCTACGGTAGCGCTGTCAACCCGTTTCGGCATCAAACCCGAATCCGGCAACGGCATTCACGGCGTGAAAGAAGCGGATGGAAAGGTGTTGATAGAATTGGGTTCCGGAAAATATTCGCTGAAATCAAGCCGGTAACAGTTTTTTTTCCGGTTAATCGGAGTCTGCCCCGTTTTGTCCATAAATATTTGATTATCAAAAGTAAACAAAAAAGAAATGCCAAAACTTTTTATTTTCAATCACAATTTTCTTTTGCAGAAAGAATGTTTTATGTAATTTTTTTGTACTTTTGTGCTCCGAATTACGGCTCCGTAGCTTAGTGAATAGAGCGTCAGATTCCGGTTCTGAAGGTCGTGGGTTTGACTCCCACCGGGGTCACGAAGATTAAAACCGCTTGATTATAAACAGTTAAGCGGTTTTTTTCATCAATATAGTTCCTGACGGAGCAGAAATAGAACTCAACAGTTCTGCTCCCAAGAAGGAAATTTACCGGCGTTTTAGCATTGACGCGACACGATTATCCCGATCTTCCGGCATCTTTTTTCCAAAAAAATGTAATTTCAATTGTCTTTCGGCAAGTAACCGGCATTTCTGTACGATGCAAAAATCTCCGCGCCCGGGAAACAATATATCCCCGTTTTTTGCGTTTGTATATCGTTAAGTTTACAAGTACGATGGCGAGTTTTTACGATTCAAAACAGCGTTGGACAGCAGTTTTTATCCTGATAGCAATTTGCATTACGATTGCTACGGTGCTGATTTCCAATTCTTTTGTAGAAAGGATTGCGGAAGAAGAACAGCATCAGGTCGAAGTTTGGGCGCAGGCGATGCGTGCAATCAGCGCCCACGATACGCTCAAGGAAAAAGAAACAATGGACCTCATGGTTGAAATTTTTAACGGTAACAAATCTATTCCCGTGCTGTTGTGCAACGAAGACGACAGTGTCGTGGGGTACAACAATATAATCTTCCCCAAAAAAGATTCCATCCGATTCCTGAAGGAAAAAGTGGAAGATTTCAAGGCAAAAAATGAACCTATGCCCATAGAAACGCCGGAGTACACACAATATTTATATTACGACGAATCCATTGTGTTAAAGCGACTTACAATATATCCCTACATTCAACTCGCCGTTGTTTCCGCATTTATCATGCTGGCTTTTCTGGGATTGACGAGCGCCAAGAAGGCGGAACAGAACAAGGTGTGGGTAGGGCTGTCGAAAGAAACGGCGCATCAACTTGGAACGCCGATTTCATCCCTCATCGCGTGGGTGGAATACCTGAAAACCAAGGATGTGGACGCTTCCTATCTGAAAGAAATGGACAAGGACGTCCGGAGGCTGGAAACCATTGCCGAACGCTTCTCAAAAATTGGCTCAAACCCTGAGCACAAGCCGATTAACATCAATGAAGCGGTACAGTTGTCGTACGAATACATGAGTATCAGAATTTCGAATAAAATCCAATTAATCAGAGAATTATCCGAAAAACCTATTTTTGTGGTGATGAATGAATCCCTGTTTTCGTGGGTTATCGAAAATTTGACGAAAAACGCGGCGGACGCGATGGATGGCGTCGGAACCATCACGTACAGTATTGAAGAGGGCAGGAAAAAGGTTTTCGTGGACGTAACCGACACGGGCAAGGGCATCGTAAAATCAAAATTCAAAACCGTTTTCAATCCGGGCTACACCACCAAAAAACGCGGCTGGGGGCTGGGATTGTCGCTCGTCAAACGGATTGTCGAATCGTATCCGGGCGGAAAAATATACGTAAAAAGTTCGGAGTTGGGAAAATATACAACTTTCAGGATAGAGTTGCGCAAATATCAGGGATAATCCGTAACTTTGCCGCATGAAAACTAAAAAAGGAAATGTCTATGAAAAAAGCAGTATGTCTATTATTGTTTTTGTGGGTAACGAATGTTTTGTGGGCGCAGGAATTTTCAAGCGAAGCCGATTCCCTGAAAAGGCGAAGACGCGAGGCGCGCGCTGAACAGTTCGACAGCATCAGGAGTCGCGTGAAAGACTATATCGAGGAGATTCGACCCGACTACAACGCCGACAGCGTGCGTCGCGAGTTAGACAGTGCGCCGTATTTCAGCCTTTTTAGAGACAATTACATGATTGGCGGCGTCCCGATAGGCGACAAGATCATGGCGAGCAACTCAAATGTGAAGTTTCAACTCAGTGTCCTCCAGCGGGTTACAAGCAGTAAACTACCCTTTAATACCTATCTTTTCATCCAGTTCACACAGAAAACCATCTGGAATGTCGTCCAGAAATCCATGCCCATGCGCGACATCAATTTGAATCCCGGAATCGGTCTGGGGCATCTTATTATCTACAAAAACAGGTATATCGGCAAAGGCATCTTCATGATTGAACACGAATCAAACGGCAAGGACGGGTTGGATTCGCGCAGTTGGAACAAGGTGTCGTTTGGCGCCAACCTCCTGCTAACCAACAATATAGAAGGTCAGATGAAAGTCTGGATACCGATCATTGACAGCGACAACAATCGAGATATTCTGAGATACAACGGTTTGGGGCATGTCGGAATAAATTATCGCACGCCCGACCGGAGATTTTATCTGGGCGTACTGGCTACGTGGCGCACCCAATCATTCAGTTTCAACACGCAAACCGAATTGAGTTTCAAGCCGAACCGCCATGCAAACCAGTATATTTTCCTGCAATATTACAACGGTTACGGCGAAAATCTGTTCGACTACAATCAATACAAAAGCGTCCTGCGCATCGGTTTCGTCATCAAGCCGCAGGATTTCAGCATTTATTGAAGGAAAAGGATTCATGAAACCTGCGCTTTCAAAAAAAAAATTCAAAAATATTTGGTGATTTGAAAAATATTCCGTTTCTTTGCCGCCGATTAGTAAACAAAAAATAAACTGCTTATGTAATAGAAAAAAAGCGTCACAAGGCGCAATAGACTACATATTAAAACGGCGTTTAATACGCATTCTTGCTCTTGAAACTTAGGAAATTTCGATGTACAGCGGAATAAGTAATTAACGCTCGCATGATGCGGGCTTAATTATTGCTGTACAGGTATCCTAAGACCTCAAGAGCGGATGTAAGTCCGCTTTTTTTATTGTCTTTTTTCAATACGAAAAGAATATTAATCAATAAAATATAAAAGTAATGAAGTCAAAAACGAAAAGTAACAAGGGTGCAATGGAGACCGGAAAACGGTTTAGAAATGGGGTGAGGGTGAAAAGCCGGATGAATAGAATAAACCTTTTATTGTTTATTTATATTCCACTATTTTTAGTTTCTTGCAGTTCGGCAAAAATTTACACGAAAGCCGATGCAAAATCATACTCAATGAGACATAGGACACTTGCCATTTTGCCGCCAAGAATAAACATTGAGGCAGGCAGAAAGGATAATCCTGAAAACAGGCAGGCACAAGAAACGACGGAAACTATTAATGCTCAAAACGAAATATACAGCAGATTTCTTTATTTTGTGCAGAGAGAAAAATTATATCTTGACATTCAACCTATTGAAAAAACGAATGCCAAGTTTTCAGAGATCGAAAATCTTTACGATATGCCACCCGACGAGTTGGCAGAAATATTGGACGTTGATGCTGTTTTATATACGGATTGTATACTTTCGTCGAAAAAAAACGTTGCCGGAGGAATAGTTTATGCAATAATATTTTTTCCCTATGGAACTCCAGTGGGAATTATGATGGCAACAATGTCTACAAATTCTGTAGATATAAATATGAAGTTATATGACGGTCCATCCGGTTATTTGCTTTACAGTTATAATAATGGATTTGCAGGACTCGGCACAAAATATGTTTTTTTGATTGATAGAGCCACAAAGAAAGCAATCAAAAAGATGCCTCATTACAGAAAATAAATCAAACGGCAATGACACGAAAATAAAGCTATTCACATTATTGATAGTATCATATTATAAACTAAAACCAAAATTTTATGTATCAAAATTTTTACAAAATGAAGGTAACTTCAACGAAAGCAGTTGCAATGGAGACCGGAGACCATTTCAAAAACGGGGCGAGTCTGAAAAGCCGGACGAGTAGGGTGAAATTTTCAATCGCAGTAATGCTAACGATATTCAGTTTGATTACAACATCCGCAATTGGGCAGTCCTACAATGCAGCAAAAGCGGTAGCCTATTCTGAAAAATGGACAAACGAAATTAATGACAACGGTTCTGTAAGGAAAAGCGGAGCAGTTAATACTGGCTTACAAGATAAGCCTAATTATCGTAATCCTGATTATGACTATTCTGGCACAAAAAATTCAACAGGTATTCAATATGGTAACGATTGTGCTAATTTTGTGTCCCAATGTTTACAAGACGAAGAAGGAGGAGGATTAGATGTTTCAAATTACAAAACAAGTGGTTCTAACACCATTACCAACTGCGTACCATTACATCAGTATTTAAGAAGTGCTTTCCCAGATGCGGAATATACTACAAGTACTGTAACAAGTAACGGTCCTACTTCTGTTCCAAGTTGGTTAGCTCCAGGTGATATTGTAATTTGGTGGGACAGAGGTGTTGGTTTGTATAGAGGAAGTGGTGGTACCAACCACACAGCAATAGTAGCAACAAATGATAAACTGTTAAATGCTCATACAAGTAACAGATGGCATAGAGATTTGAGTTGGTTTGGTAGTGGTTCAAGTTGGAGTTATATAAGTTATTATCATATATCTGCTATTAACGCAGTTTCAAATGAACGCCCTGCTATAGATATAACTATTCCGAACAACAGTTTTACGGATAACAAAAAAATTATGCACGGAGAGTATTATAACAACGAAGAGGTAGTAATTTCTGTTGGAAATGCAAATGTGATAGGCAGAAATAATATTAAGATAGTAGTTAAAGGGATAAATGGAGAACCTACCTACTCCGACAATGATCCACAAGCATATTATGGCTCAACACAATTGCGTTTTTTTGCTGATGACAGAGCGCCTTTATCTGCAAATCAATGGTATTGGCACCCCAGTTCCGGTAGTGTAGCGTGGAATGATAAATGGGTTAAAATTGTTGCTGTAAATACACGAGGTTATGATAATAGTATAACTGATCCAAATCATTGGAATACAAACTGGCTACAATCTGAGCCGAGATATGTACGAATAGTCCCACGGAATGTAGGTGTAGATAATTTGCGTCCTTGGGTTACTTCAATCGATAATCAAACCGTCAATAACAATAATATTAATGAAGTAAATACTGTTTCTTTCAGTAATGATATAAGTTTGCTAATTGATGGCAGAGGTTATGTGGGAAATAACAGTTGGGAGGCTTGGGAAGATAATATTAACATATCCTATGTAATTCTTAATGGGACTCCAAATTATTCTGACCCATACAGTACCGAAACCCCATATAATGGTATTAATGGCACATACCGATTTTTCTCTGATGAAGAAAACCATAATTTGAGTGTGGCTAATAAATTCCATTTATATCCAGAAACTCGCTCTGAATGGGAAGGCAGATATGTGAAAATTATGCCTTGGAACACGCAATATTCGATATGGGGTAAACCACGATACATAAAGATAATTCCAACCTTGGCAACTCTTACAGTTTCGCAGGGTACACTTTCGCCTGCATTCAATCCCGATGTTGCAAATTATACCGTCAATGTTGTAAATAGTGTGTCGAGCATTACGCTCTCTGCAATCGCAAACAGCACTGCCACAACTACAACTGGTATAGGAAACAAAAGCTTAAATGTCGGTACAAATACTTACAATATTATAGTAGCAGGAAATAATGGTGCAAGCAAAACATATACCGTGACTGTAAATCGTGCAGCAGCAGAACAATATACAGTATCATATATTTATAACGGAGCAACAGGAGGAAATACAACAACCAGTAAATCGGTAACATATAACAGCCCTTACGGGACATTACCATCTCCGACCAAACAATATACGGTAACATATAATTATAACGGTTCAGGGCAATCCGGTAGTTCCCCCACATATAGCGCAACATTTGGAGGCTGGTATAAGGAAGCGGCGTTTACAAATCAAGTAACAGCCACAACAACAGTAACAACGTCTTCAAACCACACCATATATGCGAAATGGACGGATGGAACAGCATTAACTTTACCGACGCCCAATGCCCGAACAGGATATACTTTTACCGGCTGGTACACATCAGCGAGCGGCGGGACAAAAGCAGGAAATGCAGGTGCAAGTTATAGACCAACGGCAAACATAACTTTATACGCCCAATGGACAACGACTATTGTAGTCCCAACAAATGTAACGCTTAACCAAAATACCGCAACACTCACCGTCGGCAATACCCTGCAACTTACGGCAACGGTTCAACCCACCAACGCCACGAATAAAAATGTATCGTGGTCAAGCAGCAATACCTCGGTTGCAACAGTCAATAGTAACGGGCTTGTAACCGGTGTGGCAGCGGGCAACGCAACAATTACCGTTACTACGGAGGAAGGCAACAAACAAGCAACTTGTTCAGTAACGATAATTCCCGGGATATCAAACGACCTGTGTACCAATGCAACCAATCTGTCTTGCGGTGCTACTGTATCGGGAACTTTGGCAGGCGCCACACCTTCAACCATATATGGCAATTATGGTACATTCGGAGATGTTTTTTATCAGTTTACAGCTGCCTATTCGGGAAATCATACCATTACATTTACTAAAACCAATTCTTCGGATGATATAGATGTAATTGTGTATCAAGGTTGCAGTTCGACAACTGAAATTACTTCAATAGCAGATAACAATATCACTGAAACAAAGACATTTAACTGTACTGCGGGAACAAATTATCGCATCAGAGTAGTTGCGTCCGGAACGATAAATGGTACTTTTAGTATAAAGGTTGATTGTCCCTATCTATCCAACGACCTGTGTACCAATGCAACCAATCTGTCTTGCGGTGCAACTGTATCGGGAACTTTGGCAGGTGCTACCCCCACTACATCTGTTACATACAGTCTTGACCGTCAGTCGAATGATGTGTTTTACAAATTTACCGCAACCCATACGGGAACTCACAGCATAACACTGACCAAATCCAATCCTTCGGACGATATAGACGTACAGTTGTTTCAGAGTTGCAATGAGTCAAATTACTTTGCAATTTTAAACGGTAACAATACATCGGAATTCATATCCTTTTCCTGTACGGCGGACGATACTTACTATTTCAGGGTACTTGATATATTCGGAACAGGAGGGACTTTTACCCTTAAAATTGATTGTCCCAATCCAACCCCTGCGCAGGCAAATTTGCAACTTCTGGCGCTGGCGGCAAACGGAACTTTGTACCAGAATCAAACGGGAAGTTTTACCGCCACACTGAAAAACAACGGAGACGCGGCTTACAATTCTCACTTATGGGTTTATCTTGAAAAATGGGCTGTTTATACTCCAAATCAAAGCATAGATGGCGGTATAGTTTCTATTGCCGCCGGTGAAACCAAAACAATAACCATTTCGGGGATTATCACTTTGCCTCCGGATATTTATGCCTTAAATATGAAACAGGACTACAATAATGATCCTTCCAATATGGGTACGGTACAATTTGACGGAACTGTCCTTAATTTACAGGTCGCGGTACAAACTCCGTCCTACACGATTAAAGCTTCGGCGGAAGCAGGAGGAACAATCTCTCCGAGCGGTAATATATCGGTGGAGCAAGGAAACAGTCAAACATTTACTTTCTCGCCAGACAATTGCTACGAAATCAATCAAGTCCTGATTGACGGAACGGCAAACGCAACAGCGAAATCGAACGGCTCCCATACCTTCTCGAATGTTACTGCCGATCATACCATTTCCGTATCGTTTACGCAAAAATCGTATTCGATTACTGCATCGGCAGGTAGCGGTGGCAGTATTTCACCGAACGGAACAGCAAGTGTAAATTGCGGAGACAGCAAGACCTACACCATTACACCAAACTCGGGATACCATGTTTCTCAGGTTTTGGTTGATGGCTCCAATGCGGGTGCAATAAGCAGTTATACTTTTTCAAACGTAACGGCAAATCACACAATTTCTGTAAGTTTC
>JAITMT010000299.1 GCA_031277235.1 Tannerella sp. | reverse complement strand
CCTACGGTGATGCGCCCCAAAACCGTCGCGTTGGAATACAGTACGACATTGTCCTCGATTATCGGGTGGCGCGGCACGTTCATCGGATTCCCACGCTCGTCGAGGAGGAAATTTTTTGCGCCCAGCGTAACCCCCCGATACAGGCTGACGTGTCTGCCGATCACGCAGGTTTCGCCGATAACGACGCCTGTTCCGTGGTCCATGCTGAAATATTCGCCGATTTTTGCGCCCGGATGAATATCTATACCTGTTGCGGAATGGGCTAATTCTGTAATGATTCGGGGTAAAACAGGTATGCCGAGCAGCAGCAATTCGTGCGCAACGCGATAATGAATCATCGCCTGAATACTTGGATAACAGATGATTACCTCGCCTATACTTTTGGCGGCGGGATCGCCGTCGTACATCGCCTTGATATCGGTACAGAGTAACCGTTTGATTTCGGGGATTTTCTCGATAAAAGCCATCGAAAGCGATTCGGCGTCAAATCTTTCATTGGTGTAAACCGTGCGTTCCGTAAAGAAATTCAGCCCGTTAGCGATTTGTTCGGTCAGCAGATGATTTAGTTTTTCCATTTGCGTACCCAGATAATACTCCCGCGTACTCGGATTCCTGCCCGTACTGCCGTAAAAACCGGTGAGAATAATTTCCTTGACCAGCAAAATAATATCTTTCAGTTTCGTCATGCTTGGCAGCGAATGTCCGTTAATATCAGGGATATACGAATATTCGCCGATACCGTCTCCGGTCAGCAGTTCAATATTTTTTTTGATGATGTCCGCAAGTTTTGTCATTTTCCCGAATTTGGCTGCAAAAATAAGCAAAATTTTTCAGGAAATCAATCCCCAATTGATTTTACGGCGAAAAAGTGTAGCCAATCTGTTTTTAAGCAGTTTATTTTCAGGTCTCTCAAGTTCAGGGTCATCCTGCAAAATAAATTCCGCCTGATCTCTGGCAAACTGCAAAATCCGACCGTCGGAAGCGAGGTCGGCGATTTTCAAAAACACCCCTTCGCCACTCTGCTGCGTACCTTCGAGATCGCCCGCACCGCGCAGTTGCAAATCGGCTTCGGCAATTTTGAATCCGTCATTCGTATTCACCATAATTTCAAGGCGTTTGCGCGTCTCGTTGTTCAGTTTGTACGACGAAATCAGGATGCAATACGACTGTTCCGCACCGCGTCCAACCCTGCCGCGCAACTGGTGCAACTGCGACAGTCCGAAACGCTCGGCGCTCTCAATCACCATCACCGAAGCGTTTGGCACATTCACGCCGACCTCAATCACCGTCGTAGCCACGAGTATCTGTGATTCTCCGTTTACAAACCGCTGCATTTCAGCATCTTTCTCTTTCGGCTTCATTTTTCCGTGCACCATGGAAACGATGTATTCGGGAAAAACTTTTTTGAATGTCTCAAAACCTTCTTCAAGATTCTTGTAATCAAGGTTTTCGCTTTCCTTAATGAGCGGATACACGACATACGCCTGCCGTCCTTTCCGAATCTCGGAGCGCAGAAAATCAAACACTTCCTTGCGTTTGGCGTCGTACCGGTGAACGGTCTGGATGGGTTTGCGACCCGGCGGAAGTTCGTCAATGACCGACACGTCGAGGTCGCCGTACAAAGTCATTGCCAGCGTTCGCGGAATGGGCGTCGCCGTCATGATGAGAATATGCGGTAATATCCTGTTTTTCACCCACAAACGCGAGCGCTGTTCCACGCCGAAACGATGCTGCTCGTCAATTACAGACAATCCCAACTGTTTGAAAATCACCGTATCTTCTATCAAGGCATGTGTACCGACCAGAATATCAATCTCTCCCGCCTGGAGCGCGGGCAACAGTTTTTGGCGTTTTTTCTGCGTGGTTGAACCTGTCAGCAGCTCCACTTTTATATCCATATTTCCCAAAAATTCCTTTATTGTTGCAAAATGCTGATTGGCAAGTATTTCCGTCGGAGCCATCATACACGTCTGATAGCCGTTGTCAATCGCCAACAGCATGGACATCAGGGCTACAAGCGTTTTTCCGCTGCCTACATCGCCCTGTAACAGCCTGTTCATTTGCCGTCCGCTGCGCATATCTTCCCTGATTTCCCGCATCACCCGCTTTTGTGCATTCGTGAGTTCAAAAGGCAGATAATCATGGTAAAACGTATTGAAAACATCGCCAACCTTTGTAAAAATAATTCCCTGCAATTTATGTTTGCGCAAGGTTGCCGTTCGCAATATATTGAGTTGAATATAAAATAGTTCGTCGAATTTCAGGCGATTTTGTGCCTGTTGCAGTTTTTCCGCCGATTCGGGAAAATGAATATTTTTCATCGCATCCGATATGGGCGTCATTTTCAGGCTGTTCAGCAAATAATCGGGTAGCGTTTCGGGAATTTTCCATTCCAGCAGGGTTAATAGGTTAAATTGCAGATTCTGAATGGTTCGCGAGTTGAGAAACGACTTTTTCATCAGTTCGGTGGTGTTGTAAAACGGAACAAACCCGTTTGCCACCTGTTGCGCGTTCTCAATCGGGTCAATATCAGGATGTACGATGTTGCATTCGTGCGCAAATTCGGTCGGCTTGCCGAAAACGATGTACATTGTTTTGGTTTTGTATTTGTCCCTGACATACTTAATCCCCTGAAACCAAACCAGATCTATCACTCCTGTGCCGTCCGTGAACTTGCCAATCAACCGCCTCGACCTGCCCTCGCCGATTTCATCAAACAGAACAATCTCTCCGACAAGTTGAATATAAGGCATTTCCGCATTAATTTCCGACACGTTGTAGTACCGGCTCCTATCCACATATTTGTAGGGAAAATAGTACAGCAAATCCTCGAAAGAAACGATATTCGCCTCTTTTCTAAGGATTTCGGCACGCTTCTGCCCAACTCCCTGCAAATACACTATCGAACGGTCGGAGATTTCCAAAACTTACAAATATTTTTTCAGAATCGCTTCTTTCTCTTTCGGGATTTCTGCAAGTTCTTTTTTCAAGGTTTTTACTTCGGCTTCGATTTTTTCGATTTCGGAAACGATTTTGTGTTGTTAAACAATGCTATCTTCTCTTATACAATTAGTTTTTAATCTCGGAACAAGACCATAACGATTTTTGGGACTTGCAATATAATCAACCGTAAAAGTGCCGTAATGTTCTTTTCGTTCTTCGCTGTCGTAAACGTGAATTTGGTAACCATCGCGAAAATTTTTTGCCCACACCAATTCCCAAATTTCAAGATAATAATTGTACCACTTACAACCTTTTCCAAAATATTTTTCGTAATTCAGTCTGTGGTTTTCTACAGCCAACCTCAATTTTTCTTCTAATGATTTTTTCATTATAAATATTTTTTTAGAATTTGCTCTATTTCTCCGTCAAAATCAGGCACAACCACGGTTTTTGCTTTTTCTTCCAAAATTTCTATTTCAGAAACAATTTTTTGTTGAATATCAATTGGCGGATGTGGAATTTTAATATCATTTATTACAGAAGAAAGATTGTTAATGTTTGCCCCTGTCCCTTTTTGGATAACCGTTTGTCGTAATAAACCGTTCAATAAGTAATAAAGATACTTGGATTCTATTCCTTCTCTTACACGTAATATTGCCATAAAACCACCTGCATAATATTGCGTATTTTCTTCTATTAACGCAACTTTACCAAGATGTTTTCTACTGCCGCTGGAAAAGCACATAAAAATATCGTCTTTTAACAATTTTTTATTTTCTTCAATACTTAAATCATTATTTAAAAAAACTTGTTTAGTAATTTTAAATTTTCCATCTAATGTAATATTGTCGGCAGTTAAAATAATTATATTTGATTTTTCAACTTGCTGATTTTTAGAATATGTAACGCCTCGAATAATATTTACTGTATCGGGAAACAAATTTTTTAACTGCCATTTTGTTGTTATATCGGGAATATCATCATCTTTGGGTGTTTCGATAATGTGTTCAAAATTAACGGATTTAAAATTGAATAACTCTGTTGTTTTATAAATTTTAATATTGTCCTTTAGATTTTCGTGTATAGAAAAATCATGGATACCTGAAAATGCCTTATAAATGTATGTGCTTGCTTTTTCAGGATTATCAAACGTGTTTTCGTCAAATAGTTTTGTACACTCAGCAATACTTCTGTTTCGTTCAATAGCGTGTATTCCTTCGTGTCCTCGTCTATCTGAGAATTCATAACCAATAAATCTTTTTTCTGCCTCTTTTTCGCCTGTTTTTATCCAAACTGTTTTTTGTGGATACGCTAAAATAAAATAAAGCAATTTTTCTTTTTCAGTTTCTATCAGTGTGTTCCAAAAATCTTTTTCGGTTTTGGCTTTTATTTTTTCTCTATATTCACAGTATATTTCGTGATTGTTAATTATGCTATTGGGTTCTTTTTTAAGCAACGAAACATAATCTTCAAAATTTACATTTTTCCATATTTTAGCAACATACTTCATTATTGGTTTTTCAACGCCATTTCGTGTTACATCTTGCCAATCAATAAAAAATTTATCAATGGATTTTTTTAAATTAATACTGTCATAATTATTTTTACGGCGCAAAAACAAAACGGCAGTTTTAGTTGTAGTTGCCATAAAAGTATTGCTATCCATTTCCACAACAGCAATTAATTCAAAATTGTGCAAAATAATTGAACGGGTTTTTGCATAAAGCCCTACGCTACTTAAAATAGATTTAGGTAGAATTATTCCGGCCACACCGCCATCTTTCAAGAGTTGTTTTGCTCTTTCTACAAATAAACATTCTATCTCTTTACTGTTGTCCGTTAGATTATCATAAAGTTCAAAATCTTTTTCAGTATAATAATCTTTTGCAACATTGCGAAATGCAGGTATCGAATACGGCGGATTGGAAACTAAAATGTAGAATTGTTTATTTTCTTTCGGAAAGGCGCTATCTTGGTTTTTTAATTTCAATTTGTATTCCGGATGGTCAAATTTTGCCAAGCCGTCGCTTAAAATAACATTTGCCAAGCCGTCTCCATGCAGATAACAACCCACTTTCCCGACTTTTACCAAACGATAATCTTTTTCAACGCCGTAAATATATTGCGTAGCCCAATCAAAATGGTCTGTGTGCCAACCTTTGAGTTTTTTTGCCGTGTCGCTTATATAATTTTCAGGTTTTTTATGGTCAATCAGGGCTTGAATTTCGTGCAT